>NZ_LWFU01000351.1:0-5348 GCF_001635135.1 Oleiphilus sp. HI0080 | reverse complement strand
CTATTGGTTCGACGCCTGGCAGCGCAACAGTCACGCCTTTCAGCTTATACAGTGTCGAACCTCCTGAAAAAGAAAGGATCATTACCTCTGCGCTCTTTAATGGGAAATCCGTCCAAACGCTTGATAAAGCACTCAACATTGCATCACTACTGCAAAATCTAGATGCAGATCAAAACCCTGACAATGGCATTGACCTCGGTAATGCTGACGCCGTGCTCACAGACTTAACTTTAGATTTTGGCGAGTACAAAGCGATCGACTTTAACCAAAAATCGAACATGCGATCGATCCGTGAGGCTCTGGGATTGAGCAGTGAGCCTGTTGATTTGGAGAACATTGCAACCCATCTTTACTCAAGCTTAGGAATAGAAATCCAAGCTAGCGCTGCAGCTGGAACAACTGGGTCATCTGGTCTTCAGAGCAAGTTCTCGACAAACTTCGAGTACGATGAAGTAGGAAATGTCATTTTGGAAGAGATCGACACCAATGGTGATGGTCTTATCAACATTACAAAGACATATCGCTACGAAAACAACTTATTAGTAGAAACAAGCAACTCCAAGCTAAATACAACCGAAACGTTGTCCTACAACTCAGCGAAACAGCTTATCGAACGGCTAACCCGCTATGGAGATGGGCGTACTTCTGCAGAGACCTATGCATACAGCAACGGCCAAGTTACAGAGTTTTCTTTTGACGAAGATGGCGACGGACAGGCAGAACGCGTCACGTACTACTCCTATGATATGAACAGCCAGTTAGTCGAAACCAACATCGATAAAGATGGCAATGGCTCTATCGACATTAAGACCACGGCGTCTTACTTCTCGGATGGTAAGCAAGCTACCCACACGGAAGATGAAAATAATGATGGGGTCCCTAATTTAATCATCGCCTACGTATATGATGAAGACGGCAATCGTAAATCATTCAATATTAGCGTCGACGAAAATGCCACGCCATCAGAAACAAGTCTATTCACTTACTCCGGCAAACTCGTAAAAGAGTTCTTTGTGCTTGATGCAAATTACCGCCTAAAGCTCAAAGAAACCTACGTGTACGATAGCCAGGACAGAAGAAAGGAAGTGCGCAAAGATACAAATGGAGATGGCAAGATCAACGTACGCGTTCAATATAGGTACGACGAAGACGGAAACCGTATTCTAGCTGCAGAAGACCATAATAACGACGGAATCGCGGACAAGGTTTGGCGCCAATCTGTCAACAACTCCTCTCTAATCAGCCCATGGAGAAAGATTCTCCAACAAGGCTAGCTGACGAAATGGATAATCTTTAAGATTATTTATCTCATATCGCAATCCAAACGTCCCTAGGCACGCTATTCTTTGTAATATTGGTGGTCTAGGGCGACTGATGCAGTCGATTTTGGTCCCCAATAAAATTCAATATTGCGAGTCCTCCTCGCTTCTTTAAGGTATAAAATTAATGAGCTCACAAAAAAAATTTTTAAAGCTTAGTGCAGCCGCTCTCCTTGCAGGTGCTGCAAGCATGGCAAGTGCAGACAACATCAAAATTGCTTTAGCGGGACCTGTTACGGGCCCTGTTGCTCAGTACGGTGACATGCAAATGATCGGCTCAAAGATGGCGATCGAAAAGATAAACGAAGCCGGCGGCGTGAACGGTCAGATGCTTGAAGGGGTTGTTTACGATGATGCGTGCGATCCAAAGCAAGCTGTAGCAGTTGCAAACAAAGTCGTTAACGACGGTATCAGCTTCGTGGTTGGCCACCTATGTTCGAGCTCAACTCAACCAGCATCTGACGTATATGAAGACGAAGGTGTTCTAATGGTTACTGCGGCATCGACAAGCCCAGACATCACTACCCGCGGCTATCAAATGGTATTTCGTACCATCGGTCTAGACAGCCACCAAGGCCCCGTTGCTGGCAACTACATTGCTGACAAAATTAAGCCTGCCAATGTTGCCGTCATACACGACAAGCAACAATACGGTGAAGGTATCGCTACGTCGGTAAAAGAGACGCTAGAGAGCAAAGGTATTAACGTTGTGATGTTTGAAGGCGTCACCTCTGGCGATAAAGACTTCTCGTCACTTATTGCAAAACTTCAAAAAGCGAATGTCGATTTCGTTTACTACGGCGGTTATCATCCAGAGCTTGGTCTAATTTTGCGCCAATCTGCTGAGAAAGGCTTCAAAGCGCAATTCATGGGTCCAGAGGGTGTTGGCAACAACGACATCAACGCGATTGCGGGTGAAGCTTCCGAAGGTCTTTTAGTGACACTGCCACCAAGCTTCGACAAGAACCCAGCAAATGCTGACCTTGTTCAGGCCTTCAAAGACAAAGAGCAGGATCCAAGTGGTGCTTTCGTATTGACCTCCTACTCAGCGGTTCAAGTGATGGCTGATGCGATGGCGAAAACGGGCGGCACTGACACGGACGCTATTCAGAAAGCAATGCGTGAGATGACTTTCAATACACCGACTGGTGAAATTGAATTTGACGAAAAAGGCGACTTGAAAGAGTTCAACTTTGTTGTTTACAACTGGCATGCAGACGGCTCTAAAACTGAAGCCAAGTAAACAGCGTTTGCATCTAAAATAATGAAAACACCTGCCAATGGCAGGTGTTTTTTTTGTTAAAAAAGGTAGGGAAAGATGCTCGAAGCATTTTTATATTTTGTACAACAGATTTTAAACGGTCTGACTATAGGCAGCACCTATGCGCTAATCGCAATCGGCTACACCATGGTGTACGGCATTATTGGCATGATTAACTTTGCGCATGGCGAAGTTTACATGATCGGAACCTATGTCAGTTTTGTGGTGATAGCAGGACTAAGCATGCTTGGCGTAGAGTTTGTGCCGCTTATCTTGGCAGCCGCTCTTATCGTGGCAATTATTGTTTCCAGCTCCTTTGGCTGGGCAATTGAGAGGACCGCCTACCGCCCTCTTCGCGGCGCTAACAGACTAATTCCACTTATTTCTGCTATCGGTATGTCAATCTTTCTGCAAAACTATGTTGTTCTCGCTCAAGGTGCACGTGATGTGGCGATACCACCCATCATTACCGGCGGCTGGACCTTTGGAAGTTCTGATGGTTTCCAAGCCTCACTATCATATATGCAACTGATCATTTTCGTCATGACCTTCATTTGCATGAGCGCTCTCACTCTCTTTATCTCAAAGTCACGATTAGGTCGAGCTTGCCGCGCCGTTGCAGAGGATTTGAAAATGGCCAACCTGCTTGGCATCAATACCAATCGAGTCATTTCAGTGACCTTTGTGATCGGCGCAGCACTCGCTGCAGTCGCCGGCTTATTGCTGGGTCTCTACTACGGCGTTGCAAATCCGCATATTGGTTTTATTGCTGGCTTAAAAGCATTTACTGCAGCGGTACTAGGCGGTATCGGCAGCATCCCTGGTGCGATGCTTGGTGGCATTATTCTTGGATTAACAGAAAGCCTAACCGCTGCATATATTAGCTCCGAGTGGAAAGACGCGGTGTCGTTTAGCTTGCTCGTACTCATCCTTTTGTTTAAGCCAACGGGCTTACTCGGCAAACAAGAGGTGGAGAAAGTATGATGCGCGCTAATCTAAATCACGCCATTTTCTCGGCCATTATTACGTTTATCGTTTCGTTTCCACTGCTGGGTTTGAACCTTGTTACCGGCGGGACAAGCATGTCTATCGAAGGAGCCGATACAACCACCTTTACTTACATCGCGGCTGCCGTTGCAATAGTGTTCTTCTTTCAGCTGTTTCACGACAAGATTATGGGTGTCTTCAGCCATATCCCGACACCCGAAGTTGGTCATCTTTATAGTGATCTTCCTCAATCAAAAAAGAACAGCGTAGAAAAGTGGTTTACCATCGCTTTGGTTGCCCTTGCGATCATTTGGCCTTTCTTTGTTAGTCGTGGTTCAATCGACCTTGCAACACTGGTACTAATATATGTGATGCTCGGTCTTGGTCTAAACATTGTGGTTGGCCTTGCCGGCTTACTTGACCTAGGTTATGTCGCCTTTTATGCAGTCGGGGCGTACAGCTATGCACTTCTTTCTGAATATTTTGGCCTCTCCTTTTGGGTCGCCTTGCCGATAGGCGGTCTAATGGCGGCTTTGTTCGGCTTTCTACTCGGCTTCCCGGTATTACGCTTACGTGGAGATTACCTAGCCATTGTGACTCTTGGCTTTGGCGAGATCATTCGTATTGTTCTCTTGAACAGCACATCTGTAACCGGCGGACCAAATGGGATTGGCGGAATCGATAAACCAACCCTTTTCGGAATGGAGTTTGGTCGTCGAGTCAAAGAAGAAGGCAACACGCTCTTCCATGAAGTAATGGGTATCCCTTACGATAGCTCTTACAAAGTCATCTTCTTGTACCTACTTGCGGTAATTCTTGTTGTATTTACCGTGTTCGTCATTCGACGTTTAGTTCGAATGCCTGTTGGACGGGCTTGGGAAGCACTACGTGAAGATGAAATTGCTTGTCGCTCGCTTGGAATGAATCGAACAATTATAAAACTCTCAGCCTTCACGATTGGTGCGGCATTTGCTGGTTTTGCCGGTTGCTTCTTTGCGGCCCGACAAGGCTTTATCTCTCCTGAATCGTTTACGTTTATTGAGTCAGCAATTATTTTGGCAATCGTTGTGCTCGGCGGAATGGGGTCTCAGCTAGGCGTGATATTGGCCGCCGTTGCTATGACCGTTCTTCCTGAAATTGCTCGGGAGTTCCAAGAATACAGAATGTTGATGTTTGGTTTGATGATGGTATTGATGATGGTTTGGCGTCCTCAGGGTTTACTCCCCTCCAAGCGCCCGCACATGGAGTTGGCAAATGACTAATCAAACTCTACTTAATGTATCCGACCTAAAGATGCAGTTTGGCGGCCTTGTTGCTGTTAATGGCGTTAATCTGAAAGTTGATGAAGGCGAGATCGTCTCCATCATCGGGCCAAATGGCGCGGGGAAAACGACCGTATTCAACTGCCTCAGTGGATTTTATACGCCCACCTCCGGCGTCGTAGAATTTATGGGTGAAGAAGTGCAAACCCTGCCTGACTTTAAAATCTCATTGAAAGGCATGGTCAGAACCTTCCAACATGTGCGTTTATTTAACAACATGACCGTTATCGAAAACTTGTTGGTTGCACAACATCGTCACGTAAATACGAATATTTTTTCAGGATTGTTTAAAACACCTGGCTACAAAAAGTCAGAAGAGCAAGCCATGACGCGCGCCAAGTATTGGCTCGAGAAAGTCGGCTTAATGGAAGTGGCAAATCGTGAAGCAGGAAATCTCTCGTATGGGCAACAGCGCCGACTTGAGATTGCTCGATGTATGGTAACAGAACCTAAACTTCT
>NZ_LWFU01000350.1:0-4690 GCF_001635135.1 Oleiphilus sp. HI0080 | reverse complement strand
TATCCCTCGGCTGAGGAAACACTTGGGGATGTTGGATGAAATGCTTCAATCGTCCGTCAAGCAATCGGATGAGCACGCTCAAATGATGTTGATTGGCCGGCGGGATATTCGTTCCAACAACTCTTGGTTGCATAATAGCCAGCGGCTCGTCAAAGGTAAGAACCGCTGTACCGCGCAGATTAGTGAGGAAGATGCCAAACTAAGGAAAATCTCCAATGGTGACTTGCTTAAAGTATCGACCGACTATGGCGCGGTCACCATCGAATGTGAAGTGACGGCAGATATCATGCCTGGTGTTATTAGTATCCCGCATGGTTGGGGGCATGATCATGAAGGTACGCAGCTTTCAATAGCGAGTAAGCGGCCGGGGGTAAATGTGAATGTACTTATCTCCGATCAGTTTGTCGATAAACTAACAGGAACATCGGTTTTAAACGGTATGCCTGTCAGGGTCGAAGTGTTGAAAACACCGCCACGTAAAGCGGCCTCACGAGCTGCAAAACCAAAAGCGGCAGCGGCAAAGAAAACCAGAGCTCGCAAAGCCAAGGTTGCATCATAGGCGCAGCAGATGTGCCTAAAAAGCAAATCACAAACAAACCATAAAAGTAGTAAACACTATGGTGATACCGCATGAGTCGGTGAGCTCCGAAGCGCTCGAAGGCCTGTTAAAAGAATATTGTCATCGCGCTTGGGGGCTGAATGATACCGAATCCCCAGAGGCAGAGCGCATCGCTTTTGCTCAAAAGGCGCTTAATAACGGTGAACTGGTGCTTTGGTACAGTGAGTATGAAGAAAGTGCTTATCTGTTAGCAGCGAATGAACTGCCCGACCTTAACACTCCGCCACAACAGCACGAGTAAGACGGTATGTCTCAATTCATTGTTGGGCAAGAAGAGCTTTTAAAACGCGCGGGCAAGGCGGGTTACCAGCGTGGCATTGCCGCTTATCAAAGTAATCGCATCGAGAAGTATCATCGAAAAGGCAACTTCGTCACTGCAGTGGTTGATGGCTTTGATGTTGAGTTAAAGCATGTCGGGAACATCGTTGATGGGCATTGTTCGTGTCCAGAGTCCGATGGTTTTGACTTTTGCCATCACTGTGTAGAGCTGGTTTTACATGGCAATCACTTGTCTCAGCAGTTGCTCTCGTTGTCGAAGGGGCCTGAAAAATCCCGAATTTTTGCCTACCTACTTGGCTTAGATAAACAGGTGATGGCCAAGCATATGCTTGATCTTCTTGAGCAGATGCCCGAGCAGTTTGAGCGCTTTTCGTTGAAGGCGACCTTGTCGAATGAGCAGATCGACTTCGTAAAGCTAAAAGCGCGAGTCACAGAGTTAACGCGGATTGATGACAAGAGGAATCTGTTTAGTCAGCGGCAAGTAAAAGTCTTTTTTTCTCGCATTAATCAATTATTTGCCGAGTTTGAGCAGGCCGAGTTTGAGGTCTATCCAAAAGAAGGACTAAAGTTGGTTGAGTATGCACTTGCTCGCCTTACTCAGCTATTGCAACAGGTTGATGATAAGTGGGGTTTTCACGAACAGCCTGGTAAGCATCTTCGTCATCTGTATCAACGTCTGTTTGTTCTTCTTGAGGGTCGCCCTTTAACACTGGTGAAGCGCTTTGAGAAAGTCTACTTTGCGGACAAATTTTCTCTTATAGGTCTTGATTACGAGTGCTATTTGTCCGCCGCAGAAGGTGCTGTTGCGCTCTTTCGTTCGCGCGCTAGCGCTTTATGGGCAGCCCAAAAGGTCCCGCAAATCAAGTTACCTAAAGCGGCCTCAGCCCATGCTTCTCTTCCTCAGCTTGAAGACGCGTGGCAATGGCGAAAATTGGCTCAACAAGTTGTCTCGTTAGCAACACCCGATTATGCCAAGAAACAGCACGTCCTTTGGCTTCAGACCTTACGAGAAGAGTTGGCCTTGAGCCCTATGAGCTGGCTGAATTGGCTTGAAGAAATTGAATCACAACATGGGTGTGATTACGCCTTCGAACGGGCTCTCGTCGCTTTACAGAAACACCCTGTCAATGAGGCGGTTGCCAAAAAAGCAATTCAGCTTGGTTTTGCGCTAAATGATGCTGTTGCACTTCAGCGTCTCGCTAACACCAATGCGACGGCTTTTATTGAATGGTTGTCCTTTGCTGATTCTGAAATACTGGAATCGATGCCAGAGGCGCTAATGTTAGATCTTTATCGTACTGTTGCTGCGATTAACCCGCATGAAGACCCGGAGGAGAGACAGTATCGTGCTCTCACGCAGTTAGCGGATTTACTTGTTAAACGTTACATAGCGGGCTTAGCTATGGTTCTTGGTCAAGATGAGCGAATACTCATTGATCAGCGGGTAAAAATTAGCAAGTTAATGGATGAGGCCAAAGATCTGGCTTCTGTGCTGCGTCTTCGGCAAGTCCTGATCCCCTACCTGTTGTCAAAAAAACAAAATCGAAGCGATGATCTTGCCGCAGAGCAGCTCGTATTGTTGCGCCAGAACTATGAGCAACAGGGTCTATCTCAAGACGAATTTGATCAGTTTGTGGCGTCATTTGACTACATGATTCGAGAACGGAGCAATTTTTCTCGATTAGTGGAAAAACACCGAGCAGCGCCGCATTGAGTTTTACTATCTTAATAAGCGGGGCATAAAGGGGTGACAAGGTGATGCCTTAATCGCGATAATCCCCTGCTGTATTACCCATTAAACTAACCAAGAACTCTCAGGAAAAGCTATGTCAGACGAACCACAGATGAATATGGATGCAGCCAACTTGTATCGCGAAGATATGTATACAGATCAAAAAATCGGAACCATCCGTGTTATGACGCCCGTGACGCAGGACGGAGAGCGCGACGATTCTCGAGCCGTTCAGTACCTTGGGCAGGCGCAAATGATGACGCCTGCCGGAGCGCTGCCTCTAAGTTTTGAGCTTCCAGTGGATAATCTTGCTGCTGCCGTAGAAGCATTTTCAGATGGCGCTGCACAGGCGATGGAAGACACAATGAAAGAGCTACAAGAGATGCGCCGTCAGCAAGCATCACAGATCGTTGTGCCTGGTTCCGAAGGGGGGCCAAAGATCCAAATACCTTAACCAAGCGTATGCATCGAGCGTTAGAAAACAATAACAGGTCAATGTCAGCGTGGTGATTAATCACACCATGCTGACTCACTCAACTCAGGGACTCATACTATGTTGGTATTACATCATCTAAACCATTCTCGATCTCAACGGATTCTTTGGCTCCTCGAAGAGCTTGGCGTCGACTATACGATCAAACTGTACGAGAGAGACCCCGTCACCATTCGTGCTCCGAAGAGTCTCAAAAAGGTGCATCCACTCGGCAAGTCACCGGTGATCACTGATGGTGATATCACCGTCGCAGAATCCGGTACGATCATTGAATACCTCCTTCGAACGTATGATAAAAACGGTGCATTCAAGCCAGAGGCTGGTCAGAAAGAGACCGATGTGAGCTACTGGCTTCACTTTTCGGAAGGCTCCTTGATGCCTCCTTTGTTAATGGCGTTGCTGTTCGACAAAGTGAAGGAAAGCCCAATGCCATTTTTCGTAAAACCTATTGCCAAGGGAATATCGGCGAAAGTGATGGGCGACTTCGTTCAACCTGAGATAGACAGCCTTCTGGCATTTATTGAAACGCATCTGGCTGGGAAAGAATGGTTCGTGGGGGACACGTTGACGGGTGCCGATTTCCAAATGAGCTTTCCGTTGGAGGCGCTTGTGGCAAAAGGAAAAATCTCTGACGCGACTTGCCCTAACATTTGCGCCTTCGTCGAGCGTTGCCAGTCTCGGCCAGCGTATCTAGAAGGTTTGAGTAAGGGTGGGGACTACGAGTACGGCCCAAAAAGTTAGCTAACTTCAGCGCTCAGTGGCGGAGGTACTCGAACATTTTTGAGAACTCTCCGCTCTCCTCAAGCCCAGCTACCGCGTCTTCAAAGTCTTTCATAAGTACTTCGCCTCTCTTGTTCCTTGAGAAGATGACATGAGTCTTTCGGTTTTTGCTTAGAGGTCTTGGGTGAAGGGCGAGCATGGTCACCTCTTCTTGAGAAAGGTTTTTCTTCGCGATCGACCAAGCCGTATCTTTGTTGAGTGGAAATACGTCAACACGGCCTTCAAGCAAATTTTTCAAACTCTCTGAGTCGGTTTGTGCTGTTTCTGTGACGAACAAGCCCTTACTCCTATGCTCTTCGAAGGCTTCGCCGTAGCTGTATGCTTCTGTCATGCCGATGCGCAGTCCTTTTAAGTCGACCCACTCCTTCCAGTCAAATTCTGAGCTCTTGAGCGACATAAATAAATGATAACTCGTGGTGAGAGGGCGGCTAAAAAGCAAGTGCTCTAACCTGGCAGGCGTCTTAGACCAGCCGAGTGAGGTGTCCCAGATACCCAGCTTCACATTTTCGATGCACCGCTGCCACGGTGCCCAGATGACATTTGTCTTGTGTCCCGCTAGCTTGAAAATTTGGTTTGCAGCACGCGTCATTGGCCCGGGCCGTTCGTTTCCGGCATTGACGATGTGCGGAGGCCAGTCATCAATACAGATGCTAACGGTATGCTCGTCGGCAGACGAAGTAGCGGAAAAAACGAAACATAACCACAATGCCAATATAACCATCTTGGTTTGCTTAAGCCTGTATAGGGCAGCTATTTGCCCAGCTTTTAATGCGCCAAGTACGGAAGA
>NZ_LWFU01000349.1:0-6670 GCF_001635135.1 Oleiphilus sp. HI0080 | reverse complement strand
TTTCAGAACTAAAGCATTTCGTTTTTGACTGAATAGTATTGGGCAGCCAAAGTGTGTTTCAAATGAATCAGCATGACTCGGCTTGGGGTATTCGATCTCGATGTGGTGGCAATGGACTTTGTCTTCGGTGTGTTGTTTACAAAAGCGCCACCAAGTGCTCAGCATGGCATCGACGACAAAAAGATTATATCTATTGTATGGGCTGATTGAGTAAAAGTGGCACACAGCTCTTCCGTCTTCTATGTAGAATCTAGATTTTCCGCGGGAATTTTGACTGCTCAGTGTTTCCATGTTGATGAGTAATCGAAGAGCCGACTCAAGATCTGGTGCGCATTGCGCTGCAAGTGCGGCCAGGCCTGTAGTGCCATTGTGCGTTTTCGAACCGAATACCAAGCCCAGATCTGGTCTCCCAGTCATGAGAATCGCCTGATGACCCAAGCGCATATACTTAGGAATGCTTATCCTTGTATCGGGAGTAGTTAGAAACTCATCGTTAAAGGAGAAGCTTTCACTGAGGTTTTGCGTTTCGAATCCCATGTCAGTCAATGTGTCGAATATGACTTTTGCAAAATTGATCGATATGTCACCGAGGGAGAGTCTTTGTATTTGTTTCATAGGCTGAAAAAGTAAAATTGTATATCAGGGTAACAAAAATGTTTATGAAAGGTATTGTTGTTCAGTGCTTTGAGGGCTACTTTAATGCCTCGTTTTTATACAGCATGTAACGATATCATCACTCGTTGCTGAACTTATTGGAGATACGTATGACTCAAGAAGCACAGTCACAAGCTTATCCGCATTTGCTTGAACCCTTAGACTTAGGATTTACCCAGTTGAAAAATAGAGTTTTGATGGGGTCGATGCACACGGGTCTTGAAGAATCTCCAAATGGTTTTGAAAAGATGGCCAAGTTCTATGCAGAGCGTGCTGAAGGTGGTGTTGGAATTATCGTTACCGGTGGTATTGCGCCAAATGTAGAAGGTGCAGTTGGTCCTGGTGCGGGAAAAATGAGCACCGAAGAAGAAGCGTATGAACATCAGATAGTGACTAAGGCGGTCCATGAGGCCGGTGGCAAAATTTGTATGCAGATACTGCATGCTGGCCGTTATGCTTATCATCCAAAATTAGTCGCCCCTTCTGCGATTCAAGCTCCGATCAATCCGTTCGTTCCCAAAGAGCTGGACGAGGATGGTATTGAAGAACAGATCGAGGCTTTTGCTAACAGCGCGGCGATGGCCAAAATTGCAGGCTATGATGGTGTTGAGGTGATGGGATCTGAGGGTTATTTCATCAACCAGTTTATTGTTTCTCATACGAACAAACGCACAGATCAGTGGGGGGGGGCATATGAAAATCGCATTCGTCTTCCTATTGAAATTGTCCGTCGAGTGCGTGAACGAGTCGGGC
Organism: Oleiphilus sp. HI0080; assembly: GCF_001635135.1. NCBI lineage: Bacteria > Pseudomonadati > Pseudomonadota > Gammaproteobacteria > Oceanospirillales > Oleiphilaceae > Oleiphilus > Oleiphilus sp. HI0080. The sequence goes on along the minus strand of NZ_LWFU01000349.1, from coordinate 5,263 downwards.
CAGAATTTATCATCATTTATCGACTATCGATGCTTGATTTGATTGAAGATGGGAGCACGTGGGAAGAAGTCGTTCAACTTGCAAAGGAAGTTGAGAAAGCGGGCGCAACGATTATCAATACGGGCATCGGCTGGCATGAAGCTCGTGTACCAACGATCGCTACGATGGTGCCGCGGGCGGCGTTTACTAAGGTTACTGCGAAACTCAAAGGCTCTATTGGAATACCATTAATCACGACTAATCGAATTAATACGCCGGAAGTCGCTGAAGATGTATTGGCAAATGGGCATGCAGATATGGTCTCTATGGCCCGTCCCTTCCTCGCAGATTCCGATTTTGTAAACAAGGCAGCGAATGATAAGGCGCACGAGATCAATACTTGTATCGGCTGCAATCAGGCGTGTTTGGATCATACTTTTTCAATGAAACTAACGTCGTGCTTGGTGAATCCTCGTGCATGTCATGAGACAGAGTTGAACTACATTAAAACTGCAACGCCGAAGAAAATTGCGGTGGTTGGGGCGGGTCCGGCAGGCTTGGCGGCATCAACTGTCGCGGCAGAGCGAGGACATGATGTCACGTTGTTTGATTCTGCAAGTGAAATTGGTGGTCAGTTCAATATTGCGAAACAAATTCCTGGTAAGGAAGAGTTCTATGAGACGCTTCGTTACTTCGGCGAGATGATCAAAAAACATGGCGTGAAGTTGCAGCTGAATATGCGTGTAGATGTCGATGCGCTTGAGAGCGAAGGTTTTGATGAGGTTATTCTAGCAACGGGGATTAAGCCGCGTACGCCTGCGATTCCAGGAGTGGAGAGTGAGAAAGTTATTTCGTACCTAGATGCGATTAAAGGCACCAAACCGGTCGGTAAAAAAGTAGCGGTAATCGGTGCAGGTGGTATTGGTTTTGATGTGTCAGAGTTTATTACTCATAAAGGTGAATCTCCGAGCTTGAATATTCCCGCATTTATGGCTGAGTGGGGCGTTGATCTTAATATGGAGCATCAGGGTGGTATTAAAGGTGTAGAGCCGGTGCACCCTGAAGTGGAGCGAGAGGTGTACTTGCTTCAGCGTAAGACTTCTAAAGTAGGCAAGAATCTTGGTAAGACAACAGGGTGGATTCATCGCACGTCTCTTAAGAATCGCAACGTCAAGATGATTAATGGCGTTAGTTACGAGAAGATCGATGATGAAGGACTACACGTTTTGGTGGGCACGGAACCGAAGCTTCTAGATGTTGATACCATTATTATTTGTGCCGGACAGGATCCTTTGCGTGAGCTTCAGGAAGGACTTGAGTCGAAAGGCTTAAATGTTCACTTGATTGGTGGTGCAGATGTGGCTGCTGAGCTAGATGCGAAACGAGCAATTAACCAAGGTTCAAGGCTAGCTGCTGAACTTTAATTTCTCTTCTAATCATTAAGGGCTCATTTATGAGCCCTTTTTTGTGTCTTGCGTATCGTGTCGCAATGTCTTGAATTGTGATTCAGGTCTGCGGTAAAAATGAAATTAAACCGTGTGCTTCTCAAAGCATCATCTAAACTTTCTGATAGATCAGCGAATTTGTTTTTGAGGGATATNGGGCAGTCAACGAACGAAGCCGTGTTCTTTATGAAAGACCACGCGGTTTCTCGCCAAATGTTATTTTCAGAATTTGAGGCCTTACTCGACGGTTTGAGCTCTATTCCTGAATATGTGGATGAGGATGCTTATGCGGTTTATTCCGTCATTGGGCCATATGGCGATATTGAAGCGGCTGTATTTTTTAAGATCTATTTCGATGAAGAGAGTCACGCTGATACTTCCTGGAATCTTCCGGTCGAAAAACTAGCAGCTGTCAGTGGAAGTGGTCCTGATCTTGGTGGCGGGCCTATACGCTTGGCCTGTCGATCACAGTGTTCTATTAACTGGCACCAGGATGACCTATGGGATCCTGATATGAACCCCGGAGCAAACGATCTTTTGGCTCTGCGTCGTGCGGTGAGCGCTAACCGATTACGCTTTCGTTTTGCTGATAAGCCGGAAGGCGAGCCGGTGGGTATTCCGACGCTTGCCAAGGATGATGTGCCGGTCGTAGGCGGAGCAAAAGCTCCGAACGTTGTTGCCGATATTGACGCGGATGCGGATAAACGGATCAAGCTAGCTCGTCTACTGAAAGAACAGCGCCTCCGAATCCGTACGCTGGAAATGCACAAAGAGCGCGCGGGTCAAGAGTTGGATCGTGAGCAGCGTATAGTGATTCACGCATACAAGAATGAGATTCAAGCGCTCAAACAAAGTATCGAGAAATTCAAACTTACCAATGAGAAGTTGCAAGAGCGTTTGAGTTCTCGGAACGAGCAATATATTGACCTGCAAGATAAAGTGAGCAATCAATCACGTGTTGTAGATGAGCTGAAAGAAAGGCTTAAGCATGCTAGCTCTGCTGAACGTGAGGGTCTCGAAAAGCAAAAGCTTGAAGCAGAGATAGTGCTTCTGCGAGAACAGCTTGATCGTCGAGATCTTGATCTCGCATACCGAGATGAGAGAGAAGACCAGTTGAGAGCAGAACTTGAGGAGCTAAAAGAAACCATGAGTTCTGGTCCTAGCTCAAATGATCTGGTTGAGACGCTCAAGGAAATGGAAGTAGTGTATGTCGCTTACCACGCGGGCGTTGGTCATATCTCGATGACTTCAAACGATATTCTTCGTTATGCAGAGAATCCTATGGCGTTTGTTGCGGAAAAAGCGCGTGTAAGTGAAAAGACATATCGAGCGTGGTTGGAGCATTTTGATGATCCAATTTGTCATGAGGTGGATTCAAGTGGTGATCGTTGCCACAATCGAGTCGCTAAGTGTGAAACCCCTTCTGATTTCGAGTTAGGTATTAGTGACCGCTGCGATTTGCATCGATTGGATATCTAAACGTGCAGCAGGCTTTAGGAAAAGTTGAGCTACGAGACTTGTTTGAGGCGTTTAGCCGTCGTCCGGATGTGTCGCATTATCAACTTTCCGGTTTGATTGCGCGTTTCTTTGAAACGAGTCGTTTTCGGAACCTAGAGCTTGATGTCCTGCGGTTAGATAAAATCCATCCATTTATTTCAGGAAATAAATGGTTCAAGCTGAAACATCATCTCCTCGCTGCTTATGCCTCGGAGCACAATCATGTTTTGAGTTTCGGGGGCGCTTACTCGAACCATTTACACGCTTTAGCCTATGCTGGGCATCATTACGGTTTCAGTACAACGGGCATTATAAGAGGTGAGAAACCGTCTCGGAGTAAGCTTTCACCAACGCTCATTGAGTGCGAATCATGGGGCATGTGCCTGAGGTGGATGAATAGGCAAGACTATCGACGTTATGCAACAGCTGAGCATAAGAGTCTTGTTCAATCGAGCTATCCCGATACGTACATTATTCCAGAAGGAGGAGAGGGACTTGCCGGTTTGCAGGGAATAAGAGAACTAATGGAGCGTTTTTTCGACGAGCTCGATGAGGGCTACGATATTATCTTAACTCCGGTAGGTTCTGGTACTACTCAGGCTGGCATTATCGCCGCTGCGCCACAGAGGCAGCGCGTTATAGGGGTGTCCGCTTTAAAGGGTGCGAGCGATCTGGAGCAGAGGGTTTCGCAGTATCTTCCCCGATTTGATACGCAGGATATTGAAATCTGGCATGATTACCATCACGGCGGCTTTGCTAAAATGACGCCGCTCTTGCGACGGTTTATCTCTGAGTTCCATCAGAATTATGGGTTGTTATTGGATCCAATATACACCGGAAAGGCTTTGTACGCTCTAGCGCATAAATTTGCACATCACAAGCTTGGTGACAATGTTCGAGCTCTTATGGTTCACACTGGCGGGCTTCAAGGGTGGAGAGGCTTCTCTGATGGTATCGTTAGTGAGTCATAACGATATTTCTGCCAGTCATCGGGTACGATAAACAAGGCTGTTTCGTCATTCAGTAGGCCAGTGCCGAGTTTTCTTTGTGTTTTAAGCATCACCCCCCTGCGCTCGTTGCCAACGACCTGCTCAAGTTTGGCGAGAATCTCATCGTATCTCAAACTCGAACCCTTGCGCGTCATCAAGCTAAGCCATTGTTGTTTCTCTAGTAGCCAAAATTGCGCATTTTCTGGTTTTGTTGCGGCATAATCTCTTAGCTCGGAAAGTGTCATCCAAACGTCTTTCTGGCTGTGTTGGGTTAGCTTGTCCAGATCTTGGCATTGCTTTCTTAACTGCTGGTTCCAAGGTAGAAAAAGTCGGCCTCGCAGAATACATTGAGTTGTCACCTTGGTGATGTGTCTTCTTTCGAGTTCAGCTTTCGCATGCTCTAGATCTGAAAGGCGTAATTGCTTGTTTTTTAGATGCGCCGCTTTCAAGTCGAGTCGATCAATGTTGTTTGGGCCGAACCATAGGCAGCTTTTGTGATCGGGAGCGGGGAGCCCTAGGTAAAATTTAGCCGCGATTTCCTGATGTATTATTTTGCCTGTGATGTTGTCACCAACAATAAAATCGAATTCGCCTAGTGTTTTTCCATCACCATGGATTTGAAGGTTGTGCGCAAGAAGTTGGTAGCGCGAACTGGTTTCGATGTAGTGTCGCCATAGTTGCTCGACATAGCTGCCGAGGAAATGGCTTGGGCTTTGTTCTAAGCGGTCTGAGAGCTGATCTGAGTAGCTAGCTGAGTCCAAATCAATCTCATCGCTAATGATGTGCGTATGGCTACCGAGCGATTCGGCTTTGATGAGGTCCGCCTGAGACAGGAACCAGCTTAGGTTGCGAAGAGCCAGTGCTTGCTTGAAGGAGTGTTCGGCAGACTTGTATTGCAGCTTTGAAACCATCTGATCTTGGCTTTTCTGGTATTATGTCAGACAAGTTTAAAGGCTTGATCTCAATAAGCATACTCAAGCCTCATTTTTTTGTTTTAGCGCAAATGCGGATTTAGACCTAAAGAGGAAATATGGATAACTTTCGAAACATTGGCCTGATCGGTCGTTTGGGTAGTGCAACGGTCGTAGAGACGCTCCGACGATTGAAGCGCCATCTGATTTCAGAAGGTTATCACTTGATTCTGGAAGAGCAGATCGCCGAGCTGATGCCTGGACACAGTTTGCAGGTTTCAAGTGTCAAAATGATGGGTGAGGTGTGTGATCTTGTGATTGTGGTTGGTGGCGATGGAAGCCTGTTGGGCGCCGCCCGTGAGCTTGCTAAGTCGAACGTTCCTCTATTGGGAGTGAATCGCGGGCGATTAGGCTTTTTGACAGATATTTCGCCAGAAGAAAT
>NZ_LWFU01000348.1:0-17637 GCF_001635135.1 Oleiphilus sp. HI0080 | reverse complement strand
AGCCTGATGGGCCAGCGATACCTAGAATGGTGCCTTGCGCAATGTTAAAAGAGACATTGCGTATTAACGGCTCCTCACCCTGTTCTGGCTTAGCATCCAGTGCTGGATGGGCAAACACATTTTGCAAACTTATCTGGCCTTGTAGCTCGGGCAATTGCGTTGCATTGCCACTCGCTTCATACGGGGCCATAAACTCCTTAAGGCGCGAATAAGACTCGCGTGCTTTACTTAGATTACGCCAGCCTTGAATGCTTTGCTCTACAGGCGCTAAAGCACGCGCAGCGATAATCGACGCTGCGATCATTACGCCAGCGGTACTCAAATCTTGAATAGTTAGATATGCGCCCATAGCAAGAATCGCGACCTGGATAAATTGGCGGAACACTTTAGCAAAGGAAGATAAAGCCGCATTAGTATCTGCAGCAACGCCGGTAAAACCCAAACCGCCTTTTTGCATTCCATGCCACTCGTCGCTTAACGCTTTCGACATACCCATACCAAGTACGGCATCTTTGTGGCGCACACTGTGTTCTGCGAAGCGGCTCGCGCCGCCGAAGAACTGCCCTGCCTTTTCATGCTGCATACGTGTCATGCGATCATTCAACAAGGCAACGACAAACAAAATCACCACGGCACCCAGTGCGATATGCCCAAGCATAGGGTGAAGTAGATAGACGCATGCAAGATAAATGGGCATCCACGGCATATCGAACAGGGTAAGCACAAAAGGAGATGAGATAAACTGGCGAACCGTATTTAAATCGCCCACCGGCTGGCTTGACGAAGACCGCGCCAACAGTGAAGTGAAAACCGGAATCGCAATATCACGATCGAAACCAGCAGCGACTCGGGTTAGTGCTCGGTTACGCACAACCTCAAGCACATAAAGAATAACCAACGCTAAAACCGCCACAGCGAGAAGGCCGAGCAAGGTCTCCGAGCTACGCGAAAGCAGAACTCGGTCGTACACTTGCAGCATAAACAGTGGCGAGGTTAGGAGTAGTAAATTTGCGAAGAACGAAAACACAAAAACGCTCCTAAGGGAGCGTCTAATGTGTTCGATGCTTGAATCAAGTACTGTTTTGCTATTCATTAACTACAACTGCATTCTTATTAAATTCAGCCTCATCCTGAGGCCTTATTATTATATTATTTTGCTAGCATTCCTTTGCTAGGGATTCCGTCCGATCAGGACTCTTCCTTGTTGATTAAAGCAGCCTTCGTTCGGCGTAAAGGCTGCCTTTGGTCAAGGTTTAGACGATGGGGTCGTCACTGCCAATAATGTTGATTGTAATAGAGCCCGTAGCTTGTGTGCCGAATTCGTCGGAGACTTGATAATGAAAAGTTTCAATGCCACGTCCAGTACTCGTTAAGGAATCAAAGCCACCAGCCGGATCATAAGTAACGAGTTGGTTAAGGCTGTCATATGAAACATTACCCTCTAGCGTGCTAGCATCGGTGTCATTGACGCCAGTACTATTTACATCGCGGTATGAAAAAACATTTTCGAAGCTTAATCCGTCGAAAGTGATCAACGCTCCATTATCAGGGTCGGAAACAAGCCCGAGTAAATCAGCAACGTCAATTGTTACGACATCGGCTTCCCCCGAATTCAGAACATTATAAGCCCCAGCCACAGGACCATCATTAACACCATTGACCGTTACGGAAAAACTAGCCGAACTACTAGCACCTAGTTCATCTTCAACCGTATAGGTCAGCGAGCTAACATAAGACTCCCCTTGTGCCATTGACAAATTTTGTGGAGTACTAAAGGTAAACGTTCCGTCGCCATTATCTACAATACTGCCTTGAGATGGCGTCTCAAAACCAACAACTGTAAGTACAGCACCATTATCCGGATCTGTATCATTCGCAAGCAAATCCGCACTGTTGATAATCAAGTCCTGACCTACATCTACGGAGAGACCGCTATCATCAACAGCAACTGGCGCCGCGTTAAGCCCCCTAACCGTGACATTGATATCCCCCTCTGCCTGAAGGCCTGCAGAGTCGGTGATAATATAGGCAATTTGATCAGTCGTCGTCTCATCTTGAGCTAAACTCTCAAACAAACCATTCGTATCATATGAAAGAGTGCCGTCTCCATTGTCAACAACAGTGCCTTGCGTATCAGTCAGATCGCCTAAGCCAACAAAACTAACGGTATCGCCGTTATCAATATCGATGTCATTTAGAAGTAAATCAGCTACGTTTAGGACTAACGAGCCATCCGCTCCAACTTCAACTTCGTCTACCAAAGCCTCTGGCGCATCATTTACCCCTACGAAATCGATCGTGACAGTCGCCGTGTCTAACGTGCCATCGATTCCTTCTATCGTGTAATCAAAGCTTGTTTGTCCAGCCTCACCATCAGCCAGGGCATTTGGCTGAGCATTTGCGGAAAAATCAAACGTACCATCACCATTATCAACGAGTTCACCGATTAAGCCCGAAACATCGACTCCGATAATCGAGAAAGTATCGCCGATGTTCGGGTCTACATCATTTGTAAGAACATCGATAGTGACTGGTGTCGTTGTTCCCGCTGACACACTAACCGAATCATCGATTGCATCGACCGGAGTGTTGTCTACCACACCCACAACTTCTACAGAAATTGTGCCAGTATCTAGCCCACCAAATTGGTCTGAAACCGTGTACTCAATCGACGAGACTAAGCTCGTACCTTTTCGCAAGAGGTCAAAGTCACTGGTCGAAGCATCAAAAGACATGGTTCCATCTTCTAAGACAGTAAAGGTACCACCGCTGTCACCCGCGATAGTGAGCTCTCCAGCGACAAGGGCTTGACCATTTAACTCGGTGACGATTAGATCGTCATTATTACCGTCGCGGTCATTTCCCAAAACTGTTAGATCGAGATCCTGCCCTAGAACAGGCGAAACCTCTGCAAGGGTTTTGTTGTCTCCGCCGTTGATTTTGTATACCAAATCATCGACCGCGACAGGGTCGACATTAGTTCCGTCAACGGTGATCGTTACCGTACCTTGATTGCTGACCAAACCAAGCTCGTCCTTGATGGTATAGCCAAAGGTGACATCTTCCGTCTGACCATCGTTTAAATAAGCAAAGTCATTATTTGTGCTCCAGATCAATTGACTAGTGCGCTGCGTCAGCAAACCCTTAGTACCAGCGATAAGTGAGTTCAGCTCAATGGTAGAACCATTATCTGGATCAAAGTCATTACCAATCAGATCTGCCACGTCCAGGGTTATGGAACCGCCGCGATAAACAACACCTAAATTATCGTCAACAGCGGTTGGCGCGTCGTTTACACCAACTACGTCTACAGAAATCGTCGCCTCATCGGTGCTCCCTTTTTCATCTGAAACAGTGTAAGTGACCGCGGTGGTAATCGTTTCGCCTTCGTTTAAAGCACCAACCGCGCCACCTGTTCCGTCGAACGTTAATGTGCCGTTCTCGGTTAAAGTAAACAGTCCCCCGTTGTCACCAGCCACGCTCAACGTACCATTAACCAGAGCCTGGCCATTGATCGCTGTAACAATTAGCGGATCACGGTCAACATCATGGTCGTTCAGCAAAACGGTGTTATTAATGACCAAACCTGTATCGTAAGATTCTATTGCCGCCAATAAGCTAACCTCGCCAGCCGCAGTCTCATAGAAGTCATCGACCGCTGTCGCTGCATCATTTACTCCGGTGATTTCAACTGTTAGGTATTCAGCCCAATCCCACGATGGATAGTAAGGCGTTTCACCAAGATCGTTCTCTATTCTATAAGCGATGGACGTCGTCGTCGTTTGGCCTTCTGCTAGGTAGGCAAAATCACCGTCTGTGTCGAAAGTAAAACTACCATCTTGTTCAATCGTAAACTCACCACCTCGAGAGCCAGAAATAGATTGCCCAACATAACCCGCGTGAACGTTAAATGTGTTATCAAAACTCCAGTCATTGAGAAATATGTCGCCACTACCAACCGAAAGCGTGTCGTTCTGAGATACACCGTTGTAGAAATCGTTTTGACCAGAGATCGCGTCTCCATTCCGCCCTGTCACTTGGACTGTTACGACTGCATCACCAGTTGTAGTGCCATCAGATACTGTATAGGTAACCGAAGAGTCAACAACCTCTCCGCCTCTGAGAAGCTCAAACCCAGCAGACGCATCGACATCAAGAGTGCCATCACTCTTGATCGTGAACACACCTCCATTGTCGCCTATGACTGAAATCTCACCGTTAACAAGAGCTTGCCCATTAACAGCAACTATCTCCAACTCAGTTTCGGTACGCCCTTCAGCATCAAAATCATTTGCAAGCAAGCCGAACCCGATAGGGGTTTCGATTCCTTCAGGGTCTACAATTTGTGTGTAGCCCATATTCTCAACTCTATCCGCGCTAATAGAATAGGTCTCTCCGATATAGCTAGGGTTGATAGCAGAGTCCCCATCTGTTTCAGGCGCATCATTAACTCCAGTAACAAGGACTTCTATCGTTGCGGAGGACGAGTCACCATTCGCCGCTTGATAGGTATATACAATTGATGTCGTTGCACTTTCACCATCGTTAAGATATTCAAAATCGCTATTTGGATCGAACGCCAAAGACCCATCACTTTGAAGGGTAAACAAACCGCCATTGATGCCAGGCACCGGCTGACCAACATTTAAAACATCTCCATTCACGGCAACTACGCTTGCCGCATCGTCAAACAGCTCGTCATTTGCAGTAACGTTTATGCCAAAGATCGAGGTATTTTCATCTGTACTGTAAATGTCGTCACTAGCAAAAATAGAATCGCCGTCGATACCTGTGACGGTGACAGTCACCGAAGCAGTAGAAGTGTTTGAACCATCAGAAATGGTGTAAGTGATGGTCGTATCGCGTGTTTCACCTGCTGCAAGATCTTCAAAGCCTGTAGTTGAATCGAAGTGGAATGATCCATCAGCAAGAATACGAAAAGCACCTCCGGCTGACCCGGAAACGGTTACCTCGCCGTCGACTAATGACTGACCACCAGCGGACAATATTTCCAGCGTATCGCCATCAGCGTCAGAATCATTTTTAAGTAATCCAGTTATATCGAATGACATACCAAACATCTTAAGCACGTAGCCTAACTGACTCTGCTCCCCCGCAGTTGCTTGGTATACGTCGTTATTTGCTATTGGTCCGGCCATAATATTAATCCCTTTATTTTGTATTTATTATCTTTTTGAAGTTCGCAACTGATACGAAACTTTTACACCTAACAATTGTTACCCCATGTAACTGGATTGTAAACAAATGTTTTATGATGATTTATGATGAAAGCGCACCTAACCGGCAAGCCGCTCTTACTAGCCGCGCGCTATTGCGATTAAGAGGCTAATCGACACATCAACACGTTTATTTGGGCACGCCCCTCCAACAATTTCAGGGCTTTAAACAATGATGGCCTCATATCAAATCTAATGCATGTAATTGCGTGGAACCGTTCAATCACAGACACTCACGAGAAAAATCACGCAATTTCTTGCCTTGAGCTAAACGAGTTCGGCAATCACTAAGTGAATTGTTTCTTTACAGGGAGGAATAGTGCATTCAACCAACCGGAGCGACCCAGCGATAGCCTTTGCCGCGAACCGTGCGAATGCAGTTGAAAGAAGGATCAACACGCTGAAATTCAGATCTTATGATTTTTATATGCTGAACGATCGTGTTCGATTCAACTACGATCTTTAGCTCATCCTGAAGATCAAATACTGAAACGGCCTTTCCTTTGGCAAGAAATAGTTGCTTCAAGATTGCCGTTCTAACCGGGCTAAGCGATAGCTCATTGCCATTCCAGAATACGCGCTCACCAAGCTCGTCAAACTCCAAGCCAATATGAGAATATTTAAGGTCTATATGTTCGGCACTCAACCCCCTCATTTTGCGGTGTCGCTCAACAAGCGCATCTAAACGCACAGCCAATAGAGAAAGTGGCTCTCGCTTATCGACATAAGCATCTGCGCCGAGCTTGTAACTCATTTCCTGAAGACCAGTATCTGTATGCGCCGAAAGGATTAAGACTGGTGTTAATGGGAATTTCTCACGAAATTCCCGACATAGCTCGACGCCCGCAAGAGGATTTTCGCCAAGCTCGACATCGAAAACGGCACAGTCAAAATCCGCGTAGCAGTAAATCAGATGCTTCGCTTGATCTTCACAGTCAGCGGCAACAACATTATACCCGTTCGCTAAAAAGAGCTCGGAGAATCTATTACGCAAGCCTGTTTCATCTTCAACATACAAAAGCTTTTTCTGTTCCATAGAAAAGCGCACGCAAACGTTTATTATAATTATTAAGCTCGCATTAAGCTTAAACCTTATCTAGTCTAGGGTTATTTGCAATTGAAAATCAATAGATCAGGACAAAAAGAAATAGAACCCAGCTTCAACGTGAGATCGCATTAAACAAGCTCCGCGACCATACTAGCGGGAATATCACTGTCTATGTATGCCATTCCCAGCTTATTCAAGTACTCTTCGCGCTCGGCTTTCATAAGGTCAATATCGAGAGCATCAAGGCCAGCCTGCTCATAAAGTTTCGCTAGGTAAATCATAAATGCCTCTCCTTCTTTAATCATAAGGAGGCCGGCAGCACCAACGTCTGGACGCACTTTCTTTGACGTATCCTCATCCAAAGAAACAGCCAGAACTACAGGGCGCTCATCACCTTCAAAGCGCACACTTCTGCGCTTAACACATTGCTCTGCCCAAAAATAAGCAAGCGCCTTGCTCTGAGTCAGAAATACTGGCTCGCGTTGCTCTGTGTAATTATTCCCAATGGTAGCCATTGTGCTCTTAGCCGCTTGATTGAATGCTTGATCGCCGGATCGATTTAGGCCGCTCGCGTTGATCGAATCAACCAAAGCTGATGACGTACCGTGATACCACACCCCGTCATTCGAAATTGCGAACCCGTCTTTTGCTAAAACTGTATCAATATCGTTATAAATATCTGGAAGCTCTGTCATATCAGTCAATAACCTAGGAAAAAAACTGGATGCGGGAATTATAGGGTCTCAAAACCTAGCTTCAAGCCAGTTGACCATTTGTTTCAGGTATAGGCCGTATAAAATCAGTCAGCCTTCAGAAATGAACGCTCTATCTGTGGAGCAAGGGACTATAACGAAAAAAGGCGACCCTAAGGTCGCCTTTTAAACAGCTTAACTAGCCAGTCTCAAATTAAGAGAACTGGTTAGAAGTGTTTTTCGCACCGCCAGCTTTAAGCGCGCGATCACCAAGGTAGTATTCTTTGTGATCATCACCAAGGTCTGAGCCAGCCATGTTTTGGTGTTTAACACATGCGATACCTTGACGGATCTCTTTACGCTGAACGCCTTCAACATAACCAAGCATACCTTGCTCACCAAAGTAGTTTTTAGCAAGGTTGTCTACAGACAATGCAGTGGTGTGGTAAGTCGGTAGCGTGATCAAGTGGTGGAATACGTTCGCTTCGCGAGCTGTATCCGCTTGGAACGTTTTAACACGCTCGTCCGCAGCTGCAGACAATTCAGAATCGTCGTACTCAGCAGACATTAGGTTTGCACGATCGTATGCAGAAACGTCTTTACCTTCTGCTACCCATGCATCGTAAGTTTGCTGACGGAAGTTCAATGTCCAGTTGAAAGATGGAGAGTTGTTATAAACAAGCTTCGCATCTGGGTGTACTTTACGTACGTCGTCCATCATGCCTTTGATTTCGTGTACAGTTGGTACTGCAGTCTCGATCCAAAGTAGGTCTGCGCCTGCGTTAAGAGCACCGATACAATCGAATACACAACGCTCATGGCCAGTACCTTGACGGAACTGGTATAGACCTGAAGCAAGACGCTTAGGACGAACAAGCTTACCGTCACGGCTGATAAGAACGTCGCCTGGGTTAGTGTCTTCTGGTGCAACTTCTTCAACGTCTAGGTAAGAGTTGTAGATATCGCCAGCATCGCCTGGCTCGTTTACAACAGCGATTTCTTTAGTAAGACCAGCACCTTCAGAGTCAGTACGTGCAACGATTACACCGTCATCAACACCTAGCTCAAGGAAAGCGTAACGTAGTGCGCGAAGCTTACCGTGGAAGTCAGCGTGAGGAACAGTTACTTTACCGTCTTGGTGACCACATTGCTTCTCGTCAGCAACCTGGTTTTCGATCTGTAGACAACATGCGCCTGCTTCGATCATTTGCTTAGCCATTAGGTAAGTCGCTTCAGCGTTACCGAAACCAGCATCGATGTCAGCAACGATTGGCACAACGTGCGTTTCGTGGTTGTCGATTTTGTCTTGGATTTCAGCTTCTAGAGCAGAGTCGCCAGCTTCACGTGCTTTATCAAGCTCACGGAAAAGACCACCTAGCTCACGCGCGTCAGCCTGACGTAGGAAGGTGTATAGCTCTTCAACAAGACCAGCAACAGCTGTTTTCTCGTGCATAGACTGATCAGGAAGTGGACCAAAGTCAGAACGTAGAGCAGCTACCATCCAACCTGAAAGGTAAAGGTAACGACGCTCAGTTGAACCGAAATGCTTCTTGATGGAGATAAGCTTTTGTTGACCTACAAAACCGTGCCAGCAACCTAGAGACTGTGTGTACTTAGTTTTGTCTTTGTCGAACTCAGCCATGTCGCGACGCATGATACCTGCAGTGTATTTTGCGATGTCTAGGCCAGTTTTGAATTTGTTCTGTGCGCGCATACGTGCAGCAGATTCTGGATTGATTTGATCCCATGGAGCACCAGCTGCTGCTTTCGCTGCCGCTACCGCTTTAATGTCGTCTTGATATTGTGACATGAGCTTATCCCTCTGTTTACGGGTTTCACCTTGATGAGCCCTGTTAAACCGGTGATTTAACATCGCACCAAGGCACTTCTTGAAAGTTCGGGGCGAATCTTAATCCTGCAAAGCCCATAAATAAAATATATTACTCGTATAGCCGCTATACACTTAGAAAATAAGCAAAAACTAAGGTCACACGGTAGTTTGCATTGCATTCCCCCTGCCTATTCACTTTGAGCGTTGTAAGCGTGTGAATGTTACGTAATTAGTAGAACGAAAATCACTTTGTTAACGTAAAAGCACTTGAAGACTCTTTTGAAGTGGACGCAAATCAAACACAGCCAACTAAGGAATCTGGTTATGGGCGATCTCAAAACTATTCGTATCGACGCAGGATGCATTCTAACCATGAATGACGCGCAGCCTTTGTTGTATGACCACAGCTTAGTAATGTCAGGTTCGACAATTAGGGACTTATTGCCTACCACCGAGGCGAGTGCAGCTAAGACTGATCAGGTTTTCGATCTAAAGCAACACGCGATCATGCCCGGCTTGATCAACGCACACGGGCATGCCGCAATGTCACTACTAAGAGGCATAGCCAACGATCTGCCGCTGCAAGAGTGGCTTGAGCAACATATTTGGCCTGCGGAAGGAGCAAACGTAAGTGAAGACTTTGTTCGCCTAGGCACACGGCTTGCCATCGCGGAGATGCTTAAAAGTGGAACAACCACGTTTAGCGACATGTATTTTTTCCCCGAAGCTGCGGCAAGCGAAGTGGATGAACAGGGAATCCGAGCTCAACTCTGCACGCCAATTTTGGATTTTCCTACACCTTGGGGTTCCGGGCCCGACGAGTATTTATCTAAATCAAAAGCACTGCATGAACGCTTTAGAAATCATCAGCGAATTAGCATAGCCCTAGGCCCGCATGCGCCTTACACCGTTTCAAATGGCGCATTAAAAAATGTCTGTCACTTGGCAGTTGAACGAAATATGGCAATTCAAATGCACGTGCATGAAACGCAACAAGAGGTTGATGACGCAATTGCCTTAAATGGCAAGCGCCCTATTGAGAGATTGGCTGACTTGGGCCTTCTGGAGCTGGGCAGCGCGGTGCAGGCGGTCCATATGACGGCACTGACAGCAGACGAAGTTGCTCTAATGGCTGCGAAAAAAGTGCATGTTGTACACTGCCCTGAATCTAATATGAAGCTCGCCAGCGGATTTTGTCCAACCCAGGACCTGTTAAGCGCTGGGGTTAACGTTGCCCTAGGAACGGATGGTGCCGCCTCCAACAATGATCTGGATATGTTCGGCGAGATGCGCACAGCAGCTCTAATAGCCAAAGGATACTCCGGTAATGCGGCCGCCGTCCCAGCCCGAGAAGCACTCAAAATGGCAACAATAAACGGAGCAAAAGCGCTACGACTAGAGCATAAAACAGGCTCAATTGAGATAGGTAAGCAAGCCGACTTAATCGCACTTAATCTTAGCCAGTTAAACACAGTTCCTAGCTATGACATCGAGGCTGACATCGTTTACAACGTAAACTCAAGACAAGTTAGCCATGCTTGGGTTGCGGGAGAACTTCTGTTAGATTGCGGCCGCCTAACCCGCGTTAATGAGGAAGAGCTTATTGCGCAGAGTAAGCTGCGTCAGAAAAGCGTCTTGAGCAGCAAACAGCGTTAGCCAAAAAAGCACGAGAATCAGTATGACAATATCGGTAAAAAATCCAAACGTAGACCCATCAGAGATCGCTAAATTTGAAGCACTAGCAAGTCGCTGGTGGGACAAGACTAGCGAGTTCAAACCCTTGCACGACATAAACCCACTGCGCGTGAATTACATTGATGAGCGCGCATCTCTTGCAGGCAAGAAGGTACTTGATATTGGTTGCGGGGGCGGCATTCTGAGCGAAGCAATGGCGCATAGAGGGGCCGAAGTCTCGGGCATCGACATGGGAGAGGCGCCACTTGCTGTTGCGCAGCTTCATAGTCTTGAATCGGGTATTTCCGTAGATTATCGCCAAATCACAGCTGAAGAGCTTGCAGAGCAAGAAGCGGGAACTTACGACATCGTGACCTGCCTTGAAATGCTTGAGCACGTGCCGTCTCCTCTTTCAATCATCCAAGCATGCGAGAAATTATTAAAGCCTGGTGGTGAGCTTTTTCTAAGCACGATTAATCGAAACCCGAAGTCATATTTATTCGCGATTATTGGCGCCGAGCACATATTGAAAATGCTTCCAAAGGGGACACATGAGTTCAAGAAGTTTATTAAGCCCTCAGAGCTTGCGAACCATGTGCGAACAGCAGAGTTGGATATGCTTGATTTAACAGGTATGACTTACAATCCGATCATTAAGGAATACAAGCTATCGCGGGATGTTGACGTCAATTATCTTATGCATGCCAAGAAGCCGCTAAAATGATGGCAATTAGAGGCGTGCTTTTCGACTTAGACGGTACGCTGATGGATACCGCACCTGACTTCTACGTCACCTTGCATGAACTCAGGCAGCGTTACCAATTGCCTCGTTTATCTGAGCTTACTATTAGAAATAGAGTATCTGATGGTTCGAGAGCACTCACTCAGCTCTGCTTTGACCATGACTCACTAGACCCCGACACATTCGAGCAGCGCCGCTTGGAGCTTTTGGATATTTATGCTGAAGTAGCGGGACATCAAGTATCGATATTCCCCGAGATGACTGAAATACTGAATATCCTTGATTCAAATCAGATTCCGTGGGGGATCGTTACCAATAAGCCACGGCTCTATACAGAGCTCATTCTCGAGCGCTCATCGCTCAACTTAAACTGCAAAGTATTGGTATGCGCAGATGATTTGAGCAACGCAAAACCGGACCCAGAAGGGATACTCCTCGCATCTAGAGAGCTAGATTTGAATGCCCAAGACATTCTCTATGTGGGAGATCATGAACGGGACATCATCGCTGGCAAGCGTGCCGGTTGCCGGACTGCTGCGGTCACCTTTGGCTATTTTGACGAAGAGATCAACATCGATAGCTGGAGTGCTGACTTTGTCATTACATCGCTAAGTGACTTTGAAAGACAAACCAAATTTCAATAAGGCGATTCTGCGTATCATTCCAAGCAGTTCGTCGCCGCACGCTAAAAACAGCTATTTAACCAATCAGTGCCAACCAATACACCCACGCCTTAACAGTACATTTTCTGCACAAAAAGCTTGCAGTCAGAGCAAGCTAAACTACCCTAATATCTGTGATTTAGAGCAGCATCTTCGAATGACCACCTAGCCTTTACCATTCGTATTCATCATCGGTGAATAATGGGGATGCCTGTGCCAAGTAAGGTCGTATGTCACGTGCTTCTTCAGGAAAGAGTACAACTGAGTGATGGAAAAATGTCAGGAACGACTAGAACGTCTAGCAAAATGCCGAAACTCCATCAGCGAAAAAAGCTACGTGGTGCCAAACTTTTTCCAAGCGACAGCCGATCAACCAACAACGCAGGCTTTAGATGCGTCCTTCTGCCCAATTCCGTTTCAGATACATTTTCTAGGAGTTCAGTGTGCTAGATAAGATTCGCTCAATTAACGTTTCCAAAAAGTTGATTATTCTCTCGTTTCTTCCATGTCTTGCAGCCACCGTCTTTGCAGTTCAAATAATGGTCATCGACAAAGGTGCATTGGACGCTAACAAGACCATTCACCACGATATCGAGCTGGCAGCATTACTCGACAACATTGCGCACCAACATGCCGTAGAGCGAGGGTTAAGTGCGGGTTTCTTGGGAAGCAAAGGAAGTAAGGGAGGAGATAAGGTGCGCGCCCAGAGAGTTGTCGCAGATAAAGCTTGGGCTGCGCTAAGTAGCTATATTGATGCATCCGATCATCAGATTGCACCACAAGCTCTCAAGCTAATTGCCAGCTTAGAAACATTGATGGGCAACAAAGCTGTCGTCCGAAATCGTGTAGACGCATTAGATCCCCAGAACGGCGCGTTTCATTACTATTCGTCCGTTAACCAACACGCATTGAACGCGATCGAAAGCGTACAGTCCGAGATTTCGGACCCTGAACTAGGTCGTGGCTATTATGCGTATCTTCACACTCTTTGGCTGAAAGAACGTGCAGGACAAATTCGTGGCATGATGAATGGCACGTTCAAGAGCGGCAACCTCAGTGCGGCGCGCAAAGCGACAATTAGCAGTTACATAGCTAGCCGACAAGATCATCAATACAAAGCAATAGAGTTTGCAGCCTCCGATCAGCGCGACGCGTTCGAATCACTCAAGCTGAGTTCGGCCTATCAGCATGTAGATGATGTTGAGCGCACGGTGCTATCAAGCTCTGGCGAGATCGCCGATATTGCTCCAGAGGTGCAATCAAACTGGTTCCCGATCGCTACCGAAAGCATTAAGGCAGCCAAAGGAATAGCGGACTCCATGGCTAACGACCTAAAAGCAAAAGCAGAAGCAAATATAGACAAGGCAACAACAAGTCTCATCGTAGAGGCGCTTGTATTAGTTGCACTGCTAAGCCTTATTGTCCTATTCGTCTCTTGGCAAGCGCGTGACATTGGCAAGCGTTTACGCAACCTGACAGATAGCCTAGCGAGCGCCATGAATGACGGTGAATTCAATATCCGAACTAACGATTCTTCAGCAGATGAGCTGGGCAAGATCTCCCAGAGCGTAGACTCCTTTATGGCGCTGTTGTGTGAGTTAATTAGCGATCTTCGTGGAATTTCGGCAACGCTAATGACGAAGTCGGAAGAACTTGCCGAGATCACTGCGTCAAACCGAAAATCCTTACACGCACAGAATGAGCAAACCCAGGTGGTTGCGAGCTCTGTGACCGAAATGTCGGCTAGCATCGCAGAGGTCGCGAAATCGACTCAAGAGACAGCAGATGCAACGAGTTCAGCCTCGCAAGCGACACAAAGAGGAGAAAACACGATTCGTCGTACGATTGATGAAATATCCCAACTAAATGCTGCGATCAATGATGCGGATAAAAGTATCGACGAGGTTGCAGTGAACTGCACTCAGATTGAAGGCATTCTCGATACAATTCGTGGCATTGCTGAGCAAACAAACCTATTGGCCTTGAATGCTGCTATCGAAGCTGCGCGTGCCGGCGAGCAAGGAAGGGGCTTTGCTGTCGTTGCCGATGAGGTGCGCTCTCTCGCACAGAGAACTCAGGTATCGACAGAAGAAATAAACACGATGATCGAAGCTCTTCAGCTGAGCACGGGCGCAGCGCGTCAGAAGATGGACATCAGTAAAGACTCAACTGCGCAATGTAACGATCACTCAGAAGAGTCTGGCGCGGAGATTGAAAAAATAGCGGCTCTTAATGCGAACATCCTTTCCCTCTCTACGCAAGTTGCAACGGCCAGTGAACAACAAGCACATGTCGCTGAGGATCTTAGCAGCAGCATTGTCGCAATTAGTGACAACGCAGAGAGCTTGAACGAGAGCGCCAGCATTGTTGAAGAAGAAGGAGTCGCGCTGAGAGATCTAGCAACCTCTCTGAGCAATAAGATAAGTTTCTACAAGGTATCTTAAGACATGATTAGAGACAAAGTTTGGCGGGTCTTGGAGTAAAGTGACCTCACGAGCAGTGACGTGCTTCGATACGTGAGCGTAGCTGCGCTTCATAGACTGGGCCTTGCAAAGTAGAAAGACTCAAAAGCGTATTTTGAATCCCGCATCGAACTTGGCTAGGTCATCAGTAACCTCCAAATCCGCATTCGAAATTTCAATAATTTCTCGAGACATAGAGCCCTCAAAAAATAAGCTCAGGTCGAGGTTCGGTGTCCATTCACCGTATAGCAGGAGTGTGTTGTTTGAACTGCTGTCGTTCGTGTAGCGGTAGTCGCGGCTCTCCGAGCTATGGCCAATTCCGAACTGCAGCGAGGGCAAAAAATACCAACCAAGCTTCCCGCCCCACGCGTTTTCCGAGTAACCATGTGCTCTACGCCCAACCCGCATAAAGGGACTTTCGTATTCGTCATACCCCACGCCAAGCTCAAAGGCGATGGCATTCTCGTAAGCCGTAAAGACCTGCCTAAAATTCACTTCCGACTCTTTAATTACAAACCCATCACCAGAAACATGGGACGTGTCGAAATCCACTTTTGCGGTATCGAGCAAATAGACAGAAAGCCCGAGCAGCCCGCCATTCAAATGGCGCTTAGCTTGCTCTGCTCGATGCTCTGCAAAGGCAAGCCCTGCTCGGAAGCGGTAGTCTGATGCAGTATTTCCCCAATCATATTTAACCTGTGCGCGAAGGAAATCGTCTTTTGGCACTTGCTCAATATGCCGAGCTTCAATAGACAAAAAGGCGGCGCGGGAAAAAAAAGCACTCTCTGCAAGCAATTCAGTGTTTGCCTCTACCGGGTCAATATAGTAGCTGTATCGCCCAAAGTAGCGATCTGTATCTTGGTCTTTATGTTGCTGCTCTGATTCTTTTGACGCCATCCCGGAACTGCCCTCCAGCTTATGCTGGAACGCAGAAAACGCATGCTGACTGCCTAGCAAGAGTACAAAGAAGGTCAGCACTACGTTATTTAGCATTTGTGAAAGCCACTCATAATAGAAGTCATTCATTTAGCTAAACAAAATAGGCGAGATTTGCCAAGTTTCTAGGAGAGTAACGCATTCTTTAAATGTGCAAGCTTCACTTCCGGCTCAACACTCATCATTAGATAGAACGAAGTGCACCGAAGAAGTACGCCGAATGATGTGAACATCCAGATCGTTTAGAGAGTGCGCGCGCTGTCGATCGGGTACAGAGCGTAATTGAAACGCGACTCTAGCCTACATCTGCCGCATCGATGCCCGTAATCGTTTCATTTGTCTTAGTGTTGGATTCGATACTGCTACGCGAACCAACAAGTGGTGCGTTAAGCGTTGGCGTACTGTCCAATACCTTTACTAATCCCCTGCTTCAACACGTTCTTAATAAGGCTCGTGGTAAACGGAATTTTAGACTCAAGCTTAATCACATAATCCAACTCGCAACCTTGGCCGGACTCACGAAACTCCAGGGTGCCCACATGATTTTTTATGGGACTTCCCTTCGTAATCTTGTATTCAATAAAGCTGTTCTCTTTGAAGCCGGTAATTGTTTCCTCGAATGGTGGTAGAGGCCCGATATTGATCTTACGAACGGACCCCAAACCATTGGGCGTATCGGAGCCGTCTCTAACGCGCTTCATGTTAATTCCACATAATTTACCAAACTGCTCGTGGTCACTTAACTCTTCAAATACTGTGGCTAAAGGCTTGTTAAACTTAAAATGCATCGAAATAGATTGTTGAGCCATGATACTTCCCTTGTTTATTGTTCTAATGTTTCATTAAATCACAAGCAGAAGACGATAACGCAGATTACTGCATGACAAAATCGGCCATTACCCCTAAAATTTGGCGCTTGTTTGCGGATTTAGATTTTGTTCTACATTTTACTCCGCAGCGCCGCCGTTCGAACCGTTAAGGGAATTCACTATGCAAGATTACCAAGCACCGAAAACGTTATTGAAAGACAAGGTAATTCTCGTCACTGGTGCTGGCGATGGCATTGGCAAAGAAATCGCTATGACCTTTGCCAAGTACGGCGCAACGATTCTGCTACTGGGGCGAACAACGGCCAAACTAGAGACGGTTTACGATTCTATTGTTGAGGCTGGCCTACCAGAACCTGCCATACTTCCAGTAAACCTTGAAGGCGCAGTAGAGACGGACTACCACAAGATAGCAGACGTAATCGATCAAGAATTCGGCCGACTTGATGGCCTAGTTCTCAACGCAAGCTTGCTGGGCTCCATGACGCCCATTGAACAATACGAAGCCGAAGTATGGCAAAAGGTCATGCAAGTAAATGTACATGCTAATTTTTTGCTGGTGAAAACCATGATACCGTTGCTGCGCGCGGCGGATGAACCTTCGGTTGTCTTCACTAGCTCAAGCGTCGGTAGAAAAGGTCGCGCATTTTGGGGAGCGTATGCAGTCAGCAAATTCGCGACCGAAGGCCTTGCTCAAATACTTGCAGATGAACACGATGCTGACGACGACTTTATTAAGTTTAATGTCATCAATCCGGGAGCTACTCGCACGAACATGCGTGCAAGCGCCTATCCTGCTGAGAACCCGATGTCGATCAAAGCGCCGCAGGACATTATGCCGCTCTATCTGTATTTAATGGGAGCGGATAGCACAGGCGTCACAGGACAAAGTCTTGATGCACAGCCCAAATAATCAAGCTTCAGTATAGGAGCGCTTACCCGCCCTAACTTGCCAAGCTCGCTGACCCTAAAGCACTGGTTAGCTTTTGAAAGCCAGCCAGTCCGTTGACACATCTGCACAGCGCGAAGGGATAGCGTTTGCTATCAGCCCTGAGGTCAAAGGATTGCGCCTCCTAATGCTCCCCCACAAAGCACAACCAAAACGACGGAGACACGCCCAAAATACAGTAAGGCAAACGCGGTAGCGGCAAATAACACGTCCGAAAAACCGCTAATGGTCTGCGTCAAAATAGGATCAAAAATTGTCGCCAGCAATAAACCGAGAACGGCCGCGTTAACACCCCACAAGGCTGCTTTGATACGCTGATGATGTTGCAGACTTTGCCAAAACGGAAGCACCCCAAACAAAAGCAAAAACGAAGGCAGGAATATCGCAACTGTAGCGAGCAAGGCTCCGGGATATCCATTTACACCAACCTCATGAGATGCGCCCAAAAACGAAGCAAACGTAAACAAAGGTCCGGGCACTGCCTGTGCTGCGCCATAACCCGCTAGAAACGTATCCCTGTTAACCCACCCAGAGCCGACAATTTCAGTCTCTAGTAAAGGCAACACAACGTGCCCGC
>NZ_LWFU01000347.1:0-5658 GCF_001635135.1 Oleiphilus sp. HI0080 | reverse complement strand
AAGAAAGGCGAACCCAAGAAAGGCGAACCCAAGAAAGGCGAGCCCAAGAAAGGCGAGCCCAAGAAAGGCGAACCCAAGAAAGGCGAACCCAAGAAAGGTGAGCCCAAGAAAGGTGAACCCAAAAAAGCGCAAGGACCAAAGCAGGCAGATCCGAAAAAAGGCAAGCCAATAAAAGATGCGAACAAGGTTGTTGATGGCGAGCGTTTCAAGAAGTTTGGAAGCATGCAGCAGCTGAGTGATCGAGAATTACAGAGAGCGCTTATTGAGACAAAGGGTGCGGGTACATCCAAGGTCAAAAAGCGCGAAGTAGATGGTATGAAGTTGATTCAGGAACTCAACCCTCTTGAGCGACAGATATTCGATCAGTCTATGCTGGCAGGGGTCAAGCGCATCACTCAGTATCTTGACGCTCCCAAGAAAGATGGAAATCGCTATCAAGGCGTGATCACAATATTGTTAGATCGGCAAGGGAAAGTTAATGCTATCGCCTTTAAAAAACGCTCTGGAAACGATGCGCTAGATGAGGCGTTTTACAGTGCAGTATTAGGTGCGGGATACTTGGAGCTTCCGTCAGATCCGGATGCACGGAGAGCGATGGTCACTTTTCCTTTGAGTTTGACCTATGATGAGAGCGATATGGCAGATTAAACCACGCTCAAATGTTAAGATTTCGCTGGGATTTTAACTGTTAATTATCTGATGCATACCAAGCGACAGCAGAACAATGCTTTTCTTAGGCTTTTGCTCGCGAGCATATTGATTCATAGCTCGGCGATCGTGGCGTATTTGTTTTCACAAGAAGTGAGCCTTCCATCCCCGCAACAAAAGAGCGTTAAGGTTCAACTGCATGTTGAGCAACCTCTACCTCAACTTGAACAAGCTCTTGAATCCACGCCGCAAGAACCAGAACAACAAACCTTAGATGTGCCGCTGCAAGATCAGCCCGAAGAGCATCTGCCAGCGCACAATAGTGAAGAGTTCGCCAGCAATAACCAAAGTAAAGAGATAGAAGGAATAATAGTCGCCGGTGGCGGCAATGAACGTGACGTTGAGCATATTGCGGAAACTGAAAAAACACCTAGCACGCAAGAAGAAATCGAAGATCTCGAGGTGTCAGAAGGTTTGACAGAAGAGGTTGTGGACGAGAGATCAGAAGAAGCGCGAGAGGTGGTCAGTACGATAGGCTCCAGCAACCAAACGCTGCTAGGTGATGCGGCTGGCACTGCAGAGGCTGAGTCATCAGAGAGTGCCTCAAGTCGCGCCGTTGAAGAGTTTAGTATTGACGCACTGCCAAGCCTGGAAGAGTTGACTATCCCGGGCGAGTTCCTTGAAGGCATCGGTAATCTGGAGTTGCTAAGTGATGGCGAATTATCAGACGCCTTGGTGGAGCAACCCTTTAGCGAAAACGAATCAAAAGAGTTGCAACTGGTTAATCGTTATTTGGCGAGAATGAATAAACAGGTCCTGTCGTTTTGGATCAACCCATACAAAGGGAATCAGCTGCATCGAGGCATTATTAAAGTTGAGCTCAGTTCGAGTGGATATCTTGAAAATGCGTATATTTATCGATCGAGCGGGCATACCCTGTTAGATATTTCGGTCCTTGACGCGATTCGCGCCGTGCCGCGTTATGAGGTGCCAGATAACGAAATTATTACAGCGCGCTACTATACCAACCTAAGTTTTCATTATTCGTCGATCGAAGAAGAAACAGAGCTCATGCCGTTTGAGCAAGAACGAGAAGAAATTAATTAAGGAACCACATTGCAGCACCCTACAGTTCAAGTTATTGGTAGAAATGAAGAGTATTTTCCCGAAGATGCCCGTCGTCTCGTCATCGAGCCACCCGCATGCTCATTGGAGCCTAGCATCCGCCAAGCGCATATTCTGACCTTTAACTATCGTAGTTACAGCTTCTTCAAAGATTCGAAAGCCGAAAACGTATCATTTGGAATTGGCGGCGAATTTAGTCAGGATGAAGAGGTCTTACCTAATGGTAGATATCAGCAAGTTCTTCTTTTTATGCCTAAGTCCAAGCCCGAGCTAGAGCTTTATTTAGATATCGCCGCAAATTTTGTAGAAGGCGATGGTCGTGTTTTTCTCGTTGGTGAGAAGAAGGCGGGTATCGCAAGCGGCGCAAAAAGACTCGCTCAGCGAGCGGAGAAGAGCGAAAAGCTCGACTCGGCCAAACACTGTCAATTGTGGGAAGCTACAGGTTTTGAGGCGAGAGATACATTTGATGTCAATTCTTACGTTGAAGAACTGTCGGTTGATATAAACGGAACCGATCTCAAACTTGCTGCAATTCCTGGAGTATTCGCTTCCGGAAAGTTAGATGAGGGCACGCAATTGTTGCTGGAGCAAAAAGTAAGGCGCTTGAAAGGGCGCACCTTAGACTTCGGTTGTGGTGCTGGAGTTATCGGGGCTTATTTAAAAAAGGTCAATCCAGAGATAAAACTAGAGTGTATAGACATTAACTGGTTCGCGCTTTTAGCTACTAAAACAACGCTAAAGTTAAATGGCTTAGAGGGTGCGGTTTACCCAAGCGACGGTTGGTCAGAGGTGAAGGGGAGGGTTAATGGCGTTGTGACGAATCCTCCATTTCATCAAGGCGTTTCTACTGAGTATGAAACCACTGAGCGATTTATCCGTTCCGCTCACTCCAAGATGGCGCGATACGCGCCGATGTACATCGTGGCTAATAATTTTCTGCGCTATCCCACTATCATTGAGTCGGTATTTGGAAAGTGTACGTACTATGCGAAGAGTACTAAGTTCAACGTTTACTATTGTGAGCGTTAATCCTATTGAGGTGGTTCCATGAGTTATTTCCTTAGAAAGAATATCGAGATGCCAAATGAAGCGAATGCTCTTGCCGGACGAAGCGAGCCGTTAGAAATCGAACCAACGCACTTCGTGAATGGCCGCACCATTTTTGCCCCTTACCCTGCTGAAATGAAGCAAATCGTCCTTGGGTTAGGCTGCTTTTGGGGCGCTGAGCGGGCCTTTTGGGAGCTTGATGGTGTTTACGTTACGTCCGTGGGCTACGCTGGAGGTTTTACTAACAACCCTACCTACGAAGAGATTTGTTCAGGAATGACAGCCCATACTGAGGTTGTTCATGTAGTCTACGACCCGGACATCATTAGCCTCATCGAGATTTTAAAAGTATTTTGGGAGAAACATGATCCAACGCAGGGCATGAGGCAGGGGAATGATCTTGGTACGCAGTATCGATCGGCGATCTATTACTTAGAAGAGTCTGATTTGGCCGTGATAAAAACGAGCTATCAGCAATACCAAAATGCACTCGAAGAAGCAGGGCTTGGAAGTATTACGACTGAGATCGCGCCTTTGAAGGAATATTTTTATGCCGAAACCTATCATCAGCAATATTTAGCGAAGAACCCTAATGGATATTGCGGTTTAGGTGGCACGGGTGTGACCTGCGGCGTCCCTTAGCGCGATCTATTCTCAAGGCAAAAAAAAGCCCTTGGAATCCAAGGGCAAAGTCCACTCTAGCGTCTCCGCTAGTGATAACAAATCTGAAACGTCCGGTATCAGATATATATTCACCTTACCCACCATAATTAGAATATACATACTAATTCACACGAGCATATTTGACTTTGTTGCATTCGCTTGCGCCAAAACAGGGCGTGGCAGTCGCATGCTTTGGATTTTTTCGCCCGCTATTGGTGCGACAGGTTCTTGGTCAGGCTTTGTCTATACGCAAATATACGTACTAAGTGTCTGATTTATCTTAGTTTCTAGGAAACGGCGCAGCACTTGCTCTAACCCCCTGCAGGAAGATCGCATACAAGCACTCCTAAAAAACAAACAATAATTCTTCGAACGGGGAACGTTAACGATGAAAAACTTTAAGACTAAATTGGCGACCGTTGCTGCTGCAGTGTCGCTGTCTGTCGGTGCTTCGGTTACATATGCCGCTGATACCATCAAGGTTGGGGTACTGCACTCACTATCTGGAACGATGGCAATTTCAGAAACAACATTGAAAGACACCGTTTTGATGATGGTAGAAGAGCAAAATAAGAAAGGCGGGGTGCTTGGGAAGCAGCTAGAGGCTGTGGTCGTAGATCCTGCGTCAAACTGGCCTCTATTTGCTGAAAAAGCACGTGAGCTTATCGAAAAAGAAAAAGTGGCCGCTGTGTTCGGGTGCTGGACATCTGTTTCGCGTAAATCTGTATTGCCTGTATTTGAAGAGTTAGACAATATCCTGTTTTACCCGGTTCAGTACGAAGGCGAGGAGTCTTCGAAAAACGTATTTTACACAGGCGCTGCGCCAAACACTCAAGCAATTCCAGCCGTTGACTATCTTGCCGAACAAGGTGTAGAGCGTTGGGTGCTTGCGGGTACTGACTATGTATATCCACGTACAACAAACAAAATTCTAGAAGCATACTTGAAAGATGCTGGTGTCGCTGAAGAAGACATCATGATCAACTATACGCCTTTTGGACACTCTGATTGGCAGAGCATTGTAGCGGACATCAAAAAGTTCGGTGCAGAGGGTAAGAAGACTGCAGTTGTATCAACCATCAATGGCGATGCGAACGTTCCATTCTACAAAGAGCTTGGCAACCAAGGGATTTCTGCGGAAGACATTCCTGTAGTAGCGTTCTCGGTTGGTGAGGAAGAGCTTGCTGGTCTTGACACTGCGCCTCTAGTTGGCCACTTGGCTGCTTGGAACTACTTTATGAGTGTTGAGTCCGATGCGAATGACGAGTTCATCGAGGCATGGCATTCATACATCGGTAACGAAGATCGCGTTACAAACGACCCAATGGAAGCAACTTATATTGGTTTCAACATGTGGGTTGAGGCGGTAGAGAAAGCCGGTACTACTGACCCATCTGCTGTGCAAGATGCGATCATCGGCGTTTCTGTCCCTAACCTTTCTGGCGGCTTATCGACGATGATGCCAAACCACCATATTACTAAGCCAGTTTTGATCGGCGAGATTCAAGAAGACGGTCAATTCCAGGTTGTGTCGTCTACAAATGGTCTGGTTCAGGGCGATGCATGGTCTGACTTCCTACCAGGTTCAAAAGACGTTATCTCTGATTGGAGAGCGCCTTTGTCTTGTGGTAACTACAACGTTAAGACTGGTAAGTGTTCTGGTCAAAACTTCTAATTACCATAGAAGTGCGAAAAAGGGAGTCTTTGGCTCCCTTCTTTATTCAAACCAACTAAAACAAAAACAATCCAATTTCATCTCCAAGGAACCACCATGGCGAGCCTAAGAAATTGCTTAGGGCGATCGTTTATTGCCCTAATACTTACAATAATGTCCCTGTCAACTCACGCAAATGATACCGGCCTTTACGAGCAAGGCATCGATTTGCTTATAACTGGAAAACTAAAAAAAGTTGAGCAAGGCGTGAGTAAGCTCATCGCATCAAAAAATGAAAGCGCTGATATGGCGCTAGAAGCTCTATTGAATGGCGATCTGTACCGCCATAAAAAACAAAAACAACTTGTGGTACTCGAATCTAAGTCGAGTGAGGGTATGCAGGTTGTCTACTTAAATGAACCATCTAAATCGGAACTCATTACCAAAAAGCGGGCTATAAAACGCGTTCCTGTTAATAATAATCTGCGTCGTGAAATTCGGGCTTATCTCGCAGCCAAAAA
>NZ_LWFU01000346.1:0-2062 GCF_001635135.1 Oleiphilus sp. HI0080 | reverse complement strand
TTTTGATCCAATGAGAAGCGCCTGATACCGGGACCAGGCAACTGTTCTTTGGCGATAAACCGCAAATCCTCTTCGACATCGCCAAAACTCGGACTCAGAACCACAGGCCTGGACTTGAAGTAACCCAACAGAGCGACAAAGAAACAGCGGTGAGCCCGGCTACGGATAGCGTTGGCGACACGGGCTTCCATCTCATTCAGAGTAAAGTAAAATCGACGTTCTTCGAGGGTGAAACTGGGAGGGCTGTACAAATCATTGATTTCTGAGTCAATGAGGATCTGGAGCCTTTCGGTATATGCCATATCTGATGCCTAAAAAGCTCAGCATAATAACCGAAAGGGACAAGTTAAGGGCTAGGAGGAAGTTAATACCCCGCTGGAGGCCAGGAGCCACGGGGGCTGTAGAGGATTATGTCTTTTTAAGACGGAAAATCCCCAGGACCCCTTAAGGATCCGAGGCACAGCGACGCAGTTATTCTGAGCTACGAGTCCATCGACTATCGCTACTTTGGCAGCTGGAGCATGGCGTATGTGCCATCATCATCGCTTACTCAGGAAATGATTCTAACCTACGGAAGCAGCCAAGATTTTGACCCGTATAAAATGAGCGGTGAGAGCGCGCTTCTCTTACTCACCGAACTTGCAGAGCATATCCCAACGGTTTAACTGCATATGATAGAAACGAAAAAGGCGGCCTTGTGAGCCGCCTTTTTGATAACAGTAGCATGTGTTCGCTAATTAAGAGTCTCCAAGGATTCTTGTTCTGCTAATTGGTGCATATCCGCTAGAGCTTCATTGAGCTCAGTGACCGGATTAAACCGCACAGTGCCTTCATATACAGCGCGACACTCGCCTGGAGCAGTACCTAGACAATGTTCCATGGCCGCTTCCTTTGCCTTCGTGGGGCTAGCGAAAGGACCAATAAACTGTCTGTTTTCTAAGTAAAAATAACCACTTTGCTCTAGCTCAAGCGTTTCCTCTACCACAATGATCTCGTCACGCTCTTCATTGGCAGGCATCATAAGCACCTCCATCCTATTTGTGATTATAAACCGGAGCAAAGGAACAACCCTCCGCTGCCGAAAAGGCAAGTTATCACGCAAATTTACAAATAGCGAGCCCTAGTTACATTCTGTCACACGATAAAGAAGAGAGTACAAAACCGGTACTAGCACCAACGTGAGCACTGTCGAAAATAGCAAGCCAGCAATAATAGCCACCGCCATAGGCTCCCACATTAACCCTCCGCCAAAATACAAAGGAAGCATCCCAAGAACGGTCGTCGCAGTAGTAAGGAGTATTGGCCTAAGTCGACGTTTACCTGCACTAAGAATCGCTTCAAAGGGGGCTAATCCATTGTCCTCTATTTCTAGATCGATTCGCTCTAACAAAACAATCGCGTTATTAATCACGATACCTGCCAGAGAGATGACGCCAAGTAATGTCATAAAACCGAAAAAGGAATTCGCTAAAAACAAGCCAACAGAGACACCAATAAAGCCTAATGGAATGGTAACCAATATAATGGCTGACTTACGCAATGAGTTGAACTGAGCAACCAGTAGAATAAGAATTATAAAAGCAGCAACAGGCAGTTTTTCGGTGATCGAGTCGTTGGCTTTTCCTGAGCTCTCAATCTCACCGCCCAGTTCAAAGCCAGACCCTAGTTCCCATTTTTTGGCTTGCTTTTCAAGCCAAGGTGTCACTCGCGAAAACCCCTCAATAGCCGTCGCATCACCTGTGAGCTGAGCACCGATCGTGATCGATTTTTTGCGGTCGCGTCGAAGAATTTTTGCTGGTTCCCAGATTAGACGCAAATCGGCAACCTGCTTCAAAGGCAACGACTCCCCCGAACTCTGCACATAAACAGACAAGCCCTCAAGCTTCGCAATGTCTTGCCGGTCAGCGGCTTGAGAGCGCAGCATAACGGGAATAATATCTTCTCCTCTGCGATACTCCGTCAACTCCAGACCACTGAGGCCGGTTTGCAGCGACACAGCGATATCCTCACTGCTAATGCCCGCTCTTCGCGCGCGAGCTTGATCAATGACAACCTCGAATTT
>NZ_LWFU01000345.1:0-4416 GCF_001635135.1 Oleiphilus sp. HI0080 | reverse complement strand
AGGAGTGGATCACGTCGTTTGCTGTAATCAAAAAACGAATCTTTTTACCCACTGGCACAACAAGCTCGTTATCGACTTCTAGGAGATAGTTTTCGTTTTTCTCTTTGGCGTTATAGATCTCTTCTTTTGGGGTCGATAGATTACTAAAGAAGTCGACGCCTTCACCCAGATACTCATAGCGCCACTTCCATTGATAGCCGGTGATTTTGATATCAACATCAGCATCAGAAGTGTCGTACATTTCAATTAAGGTTTTCGTGGCGGGAATCGCCATGACAATAAGGATGATCGCTGGCACGATGGTCCAGATAATCTCGATGGTGGTGTTCTCATGAAAATTTGAGGCTACCGCACCTTTGCTCTTACGGTGCTTAAAAATCGAATAGAACATCACCCCAAAAACCAAGACGCCTATCACAACACATATCCAGAAAATGGTCATGTGTAGGTCATAGACCGAGTGACTAACATCAGTCACCCCTCGAGGCATATTCAATCCATATTCTGCGCTAACATCCGCTGCATAAATTGCAGACAGCAGCAGACTCAGCACCATAACTAGGCGTGATCGCATTACGGGTCTCCACAGATTATTATTTTTGTTCCTGTGAGGCTTCCTACTACTGATTACTGCTTAAAAGAAGCTCAAGTAACAGTGACTTTATTTTTCTTGTGCCTAGTGAGTATAGCGATGAATTTTTTAGGTACGCAATGCTTTTTTTGGCTTTTTTATAACCAGCGCAGATTTTATTCAACTGCACCAAAATAGGTCGGCTAGCTAAACTAGTGGATAGACTTTGGATCGAGAATTTTCACAGCCGCAACATCGTCTTCAGCGCCGGCCTCTTCGAACTGATTAACGCGCGTTTGAATTTCACTTGAAACAACATTAGCCACCTGCTCTTCAGTAAAGTCGCACGACACACATTCACGCAAGCTTTTACCTTCTTTCTCGAAAGTAACAAGTCTATCCATCTCACCACAACGCGGGCAAACCGCCCCCGCAATAAATCGTTTAGCCGAACTATCTGCCATGTTAGACACCCATTTGCTTTAACAATGCTTCAGAGCTGGGCATTCTACCTCGAAACGACCTAAACATCTCTCCGATATCACCCGCACCACCACGCTCAAGAATCTGATTCTTAAACCGCGCACCCGTCTCTGCATTAAAAACACCTTCTTCCTCAAAAGCAGAAAACGCGTCGGCCGACAACACCTCCGCCCACTTATAACTGTAATAACCCGCGGCGTATCCGCCAGCAAAAATATGAGAGAAGGCATTTGCAAAACGCGCATAGTCTGGAACGGGAACAACAGACACCTCTTTCTGGACCTCCTCAAGACAAGATTGGATATCCGTTTTCTGACTTTGATATTGATGGTGTAAACGAAAGTCAAACAAGCCGAACTCTATTTGCCGAAGTGTTTGCATGCCAGACAAAAAGGTCTTAGCACTCAAGAGTTTCTCAATCATGATCTCAGGTAGCGCCTCACCGGTTTCAACATGACTGGAAAGAAATGCCAACGCCTCTCGCTGCCAACACCAATTCTCTAAAAACTGACTGGGCAGCTCCACTGCGTCCCATGGCACACCCGAAATACCCGACACTTCCGGATAGGCAACTGCCGTCAAACAATGGTGCAGAGCATGCCCAAACTCATGAAACAGCGTCACCATCTCAGAGTGTGTTAACAAACTCGGTTTATCTTCCGTTGGAGACGAGAAGTTGCATACAAGAAAAGCGACCGGACGAATCACACTATCGTCACTGAACAGCGTCAACTTATGGCAAGGCGCAACCCAAGCCCCGCCGCGCTTACCCTCGCGAGAATACAAATCCATATAAATATAGGCCTGCTCTTTGCCGTCTTTTTCAATACAAAAGCAGCGTGCATCAGGCACAGGTAAATCTACTCCATTAACTTCTTTCAATTGCACGCCGAACAGCCGACCTGCAACCTCAAACAAGCCGCTCAAAACAACAGGCAAAGGAAAATAGGGGCGAATCTCCTCCTGATCCAAATCAAACTGCTCCTTGCGCAACGATTCAGAAACAAAAGGCACATCCCAAGCCTCAAGACGACACAGCCCAAAGTGGTCTTTTGCGTAATCTGTAAGCGACTGCATCTCTCTTTTCGCCAAAGGCTTGGCTTTAGCGAAAAGCTCTTCTAGAAAATTCAGCACCTGCTCAGGGCTCTCTGCCATTTTTGGAAGAACCGATAAGCTCGCATAAGAGGGAAGATCGAGCAGCGATGCCTTTTGCTTTCGCGCCTCCATGATCTCCACCATTACTTCCTCATTTGCGTGTTCAGGAAGATGACCACCCTCGATAGAGGCCCGAGTAATGAAAGCCCGATACAATGCCTCGCGAACAGAGCGGTCTTCGCAATACTGCATCACGGGAAGGTATATGGTTATATCCAAACCAAGCAGGTAGCCTGAATTGTAGCCTTTCTGTTTCGCTCGCTCAGAGAGCCGCTCAAGGGTGGCATCAGGCACGCCCTTTAACACATCGGCAGTATCAATATACAAAGACCAAGCCTGCGTCGAATCGAGTACATTCTCAGCAAAGCGGTTACTTAAAGCGACGAGCTTTTCGCTTAACTGCTTAAAAGCATCTTTTTGATCTTGCGGCAACGCGACGCCGCTAAGGCGAAAACCGCGCAAAATATTTTCCAATACTTTGCGTTGCCCGTCATCAAGACCTTCTGCGGCAGCATTGACTTGCTCGTAAATTTTGAACAGAGCTTCGTTCTGGGAGACCTCAGATCGAAATCGCGTCAGCTTAGCCGACAACTCGTTATACACCTCGCGAAGGGTTTCGTTATCATCAACCGCCTTTAGATGAGAAAGGATCGACCATACGTGATCAATCCTCCGGCTAAGATCGCTTAAAGGCGCAACCGCAGAGCTCCATGTTGGATTTTCTTGCGAAATCACTTCCGCCAAGCTGTCTTGATAATCTGCAATCAACGCCTCAATAGCAGGCGCAAAATCGTGTGTTGAAAACTCATTGAAAGCGGGTAACTGCTGTTCCCGCAAAAGTGCTGTAGACATTAAGCCGACCCTAGAACTATATTGGTCTGAAGAAAGGGAATTGAAACATATTACTCTGTTCTTTCCCTGTAACAATTCACAAAGATTGGAATAATGCCATGAATTCTGTCCGCAAATACCTTGAGCATTCGCCATTGCTAGGCGAGCGCGTTTTTGTTGACCCAAGCGCGCTGGTCCTCGGAGATGTGCAACTGGGTGATGATTGCTCTGTTTGGCCTATGGCCGTCGTCAGGGGTGACATGCATAAGATAAGGATAGGAGATCGAACCAGCGTACAAGACGGATCGGTATTGCACATTACCCACGCAGGCCCTTTTAACCCAGACGGCTACCCCCTCATCGTTGGTGATGACGTTACGGTCGGACACAAAGCCTTGCTTCATGGATGCACAATCGGCAACCGTGTTTTGATTGGTATGGGTGCGATCGTTATGGACGGGGCAGTGATCGAAGATGAAGTTATTATTGCCGCCGGTAGTACCGTGTCTCCAGGCAAGCGCTTGGAATCAGGATATGTGTATAGAGGCAGCCCAGCAAAACAAGCGCGGCCGATTAGCGACAAAGAAAGAAACTTTTTTACCTACAGCGCAAATAATTATGTAAACCTGAAAAATAAGCACTTAGAGGATTTGAAAGAGCAAGGCCTGCTCTAATTTAGGCGACGCCATTGAAAAGACATCAAGATACAAAGAGCGGTGATTCACCGCTCTATCGATAACACTAAATCGCGCCGTGGGCCAGCAAGACTTCCAAATAAGGCGCAGCCTTTCCAAAGCCTTTTATTCTCTCTGACAGCGATTCGTTCTGAGGATTTTTCGCGTTGATATCTCTACCCGCCTCAACAAAAAACGGCACGAACCGCGCAAAGAACTCAGGTGTCATGTATTGATATGCTTCTTTCAGAACATGATAATCTGCATGTGTGTCGTCCCTCGGCTGCAACCCTAAAAACCCCTTTATACGCTCATCACTCCACTCTTCGCCTTCAACCTTAGGCTGGCTTGGACCACTCATTTACTACTCCTAAACTTTGTTTCTTTTGACTAGATATTAAAAGCTGATGCCCAAAGATTGGCACTCCGGGTCATAGATACTAATTTCAACTCGTCTGTTCTTGGCTCTGTTCTCAGCCGAATCGTTTGGTGCTAAAGGGTTTGTCTCGGCTCGTCCTGCTGCGATGACTCGATTCGCATCAATCTTATTGTTAAATATCAATTGATGCACCACACTGACGGCCCTCGCCGCAGACAAATCCCAGTTTGATCGAAAACGATTCCCTGTTACAGGCAAGTCATCGGTATAACCCGATACTACAATTTCTCCCTGGCAACTCGCCAGAACGTTTTCAATCTTTT
>NZ_LWFU01000344.1:0-4368 GCF_001635135.1 Oleiphilus sp. HI0080 | reverse complement strand
CTCGCTATATACTTCGTGGTCATCTCGGTAAAAGGAAATGCACTTTTTAATATTTCTCTTGCCTGATCTGTGTTTATCATTCGTTTGTCCTTTTTTATCGTTCTCAAGCGGCCACTGTCGAAACATGACTACCGGCACTTCCACTTTTGACCTCGACGCGCAAGGCCATCTGTTCTTTTAGTTCAGTAACATGTGAGATGATGCCAATCGTACGACCAGTCGATTGAAGATCAATAAGCACTTGTATAGCTGCATCCAGAGAGTCCATGTCTAGGCTTCCAAACCCTTCGTCTATAAAGAGCGTATCGAGTTTGATACCGCCAGCATATGATTGCACTACATCAGATAGGCCTAAGGCTAGAGAGAGGGCAGCCATGAAGGATTCACCGCCAGAAAGCGTAGCGACCGAGCGGGACTTACCGGTATTGCCATCCTCGACCTCTAGCTCTAAGCCTGAGGCTTTGTTGCCTTTCGCTCTATCTACCTTGCGGACCAGCTGGTACCGCCCCTTGGACATCAGCTGGAGCCGTTGTGACGCTTGGATCAAGACATCATCCAATAAGACGCTAAGAACGAAGCGCTGCAGGCTTACTTTTTGTCCCGTACTGCCACTTGCGACTTCGCTGAGCGTTCCGAGGACCGCGTACTGTTTGGCGAAGCTTTCGCTTTTCTTATGGGCTGCAATGAGTTTTTGTTTTAAGGAGTTAAGTTGCTTAAATCGAGCTTCCTCACCACGCCATAAATCGTCTGACTCTTTAAAGCTCCTACTCACTTCCGCTAAGCTATTATCTATGGCTAATAGGTCTGGTTTAACCTTATCTTTCAGCTCGTGTTCTAATGCCTTGATGACGGCATCTAGGCTATCTATGTCAGATCGATACTGGTCTATCGAAGCCCTCAATACTTGTTGCTGCTCTGTATCCAATCGGGCAGAGAAGAAGCTTTGCTCATCTGCAAACTCGCTTTCGTCCAAAGCCTTAGTCCAAGCAGACAAGGAGCCTTCTGCTTGTTTTTCTTGAGTGCTGTGTTGGGCTGATAGCGTTTGCTCTGCAGAGGTGGCTCCATCCAATGCAGATTGGCTAAGCTGAAAAGCACTCTCAGCCTTTTCAAGGCGACTATCAATACCTTCTATCTGTTTAGTTAAGTTAGAGGTCTCTGCCTGCAACGTACCAGGGGCCTGATATTTTTGTGGGACTTGTTCTTGTAACTGACCCAAACGGCTCTGTGCAATGGTCGCTGCCTGCTTTTCATCATTGGCATTGGCTTCCAGGCGACTTAAGTCGGATTTACTTTCTGACTGCTCGATTCGAATGTGTTGTATACGACTCGTCATCTCTTGAAGTTGAGACCGGTTATGATCAAGACTCTTTATATTCTGAGTAGCTAAATCAAAGTCGTTTGAAACTTGCTCAAGGGTTTTGCTCGCATCTTGACCCAGATTGTTCTCAGCTTCTGATAGTTGGCTCTTAAGTACCTCCAAATGACTGGAGTACTTGGCTACCGTCTCCCTTTTCTGCTCTAGCACCTTGAGCAAGTTCGCCTCTGAAATACGCGACTGTTCCACATCACTCTTACTAACTAAATCGTCATCGTTCCCGTGAGCAGGATTTGGATGTTCTGCGCTTCCGCATACAGGGCAGGGTTCTCCTTCCTCTAATTGCCGAGCTAATAAGTTGGCCTGACTAGCATGCCAGCGCATTTCTATTTTAAGAGTTTGCTTTTTGGCGTGCTCCCAATCTGATTGGCTGTTTAGGCGGTCTTTCTCTGCCTGATCAACCTTTTCCTTGCCGTTATTAATCCTTTCTTTCAGTTGATCTCGCTTTGCGCATTCTTCGACTTTCTTTTGAAGTGTCTGGTGCTCTAACTTGGCATTTGTATAAATCTCTAATTTGTTATTTAGCTGATCGCACAGTTTTGTTTTTTCATCCAGCTCGTCATCAAGCGCTGCAAGCTCCGCTTTCTTTTGTACTAGCGCTGTTTGACTTTTATTAGACTTGGCCTGGGCTCTGCCAAAGTCTGCTTCTGCTTTAACAAGTTCGTTGTTAACCGACTCAAGTCGGTCAAGCTCAGCTTTTGCTTGCTTCAAACCATCCAGTGCAGAGGCCGCTTCTTTCGCTTTGCCTCTTTCTGTCGCGGATTTTTGGTGGTCCTCTCTCGCTGAGACTAATGAATCACTGGCGCGTTGCCATTGAGCGCTAAGAGATTTCTGTTTCTCGCTTTCCATCTTTTGCGCTGCGTAAACATGGTAAATCGCTTGAGCCTTTTCGCTTCGTTGTAATTGAGATTTCTTGGTATCTATCGTATCGGACTGCAGCAGCTTTGCGTTCTTTTCTTGTTGCTTAGCCTCAAACGTTTCAAACCGCTTTGCGAGCGTATCTGCGTCATCTTTTTCTTTCTGTGCTTTCTTCAAAGAAAATTCGGCCTTTTCTTTGTGAGTTTTGGCCGAAGTAACACCTTCCTTCAAATTAGTGAGCTCTTCATCCAGCTCTACCTCTGCGGATACGTCTGCTGACTTAAGAATGCCTTTAACCTCATTCTCATGCGCGGCAACGTCTCGACTAATTCCGCTTGCCTTCTCTTTTAATCGATTTTCTATCTTCTTGTAGATGTGCGTTTCGAATAGCTGGCTAAATATCCCTTCCCGCTCTTTTGAGTCCGCCATCAGGAGTTCGCGGAATTTACCCTGCGGCAATACCATCACCTGACGAAACTGTTCGACTCCTAAACCGATCAATCGTTTTATTTCGTTCGTTGCTTCCGCGACGCTCTTAGAGACGATTAAGCGGCCTTCGTCAGAGCCGTCAAGCTCCTTTAGCTGCGCCTCGGGTTGTTGAGTCGTCGTTCCTTCTCCGCGGCTTTTAGTGCGCTCTTGCATTGGGACGCGTCGAATAAAAAACCGCTTCTTTCCCAGTTCAAATTCTAGGCTTACTTCCGTCAATAGGGCCATATCTGAGTGATCGCATCGCATTTGGGAGCCGTCTCTCTCTGCCCCTGTCGTTTGGCCGTACAAGGCAAAGCAAATCGCATCCAATATTGAGCTCTTGCCTGCACCAGTTGGCCCATTGATTAGAAAAAGCGGATTGTTACCTAAATGAGAAAAATCAATAATTTCTTTGCCGGCAAAAGGTCCGAAAGCTTGCATCGTCAATTTAATCGGCTTCATACATTGACCTCCTCTTTATGCAGCTCAGCGATGGTTTCAGTGAGAGCCTGCTCTTGTTCGCCACTAAGCTCCTGACCCTGAACCTGTTGAAAGAAATCTCGAAACATATCCAGTTCGCCTCGCTTTAACTTTTCGCGATTGACTGGTTGTTCTTGTATACCTAGCATTCCGGGTTTTTCGAGTTGAAGAACGTTGGGGTAGACCTCTCTTAATTTGGCAATTGGGTCCAAAATCGCATGTTTGTCGGTCAGTCTTACAAGCAAGTAGTCATCTGCATTCGGATCGACTTTTCCCTGTTGAATAATGGTTTCAAGTTCACCTTCAAGAACGCGCATATCGCGTAATGGTTTTAAGGGAAGGTGTTTGGTTGATACTCCGGTATCTGCAAGCTCTACCAATGTGACGCCTTTCTTTTGATGCTGTTCGGAGAAACTATATTTGAGCAATGATCCGGAGTAGCGAATGTGGTGTTCACCCCGATATTGAGGGGCATGCAAATGACCGAGTGCTACGTAATCAAAATCTATACAAGGCTGATAGCTGACGCGATCTGAACCGCCGATTGACAACGGCCTTTCCGAATCTGATTCTTCTGCACCATCCATAAAGCAATGGCTGATAAGTACACTTGGAATATCCTTCTGCCTGCTGTCATTGATGCGATCGACCAACAAGGTGTGAGCCTCATCGTAAGTCGAGACAGCCTCTCCCGTTGTATTTCTAACGGTTTCTGGGTCACAGTACGGAATTCCATAAAACGCGACAGTATGCCTATTACTCCCGATTAGCACGGGCTCGCATACATCATTAACGTCGCCTAGGATGTGCAAGCCTGCTTTTTTCAGCTGACGCGACCCGAAACGCAATCGCTCAGCGCTATCGTGATTGCCAGAAATTAAAATAACCGGAACATCTAGATCTATACATGCGGTATGGAGTACTTCATCCAATAGAGCTACTGCATCAGCCGGAGGAATAGATCGGTCGTAGATATCGCCCGCAATGACGAGTGCATCAACGGCTTCTTCTCTAATGTATTCGATGAGCTGTTGCAGTATGTGTCGCTGATCTTCCAGCAAAGACACATTGTGAAACTGGCGTCCGATATGCCAATCAGAGGTGTGTATAAACTTCATAAAGTAATTTCCTTTTATGTTTTTTGTAAAACACCTAAAGCAATCAGAGTGCCAAGTGTATTTATGGCT
>NZ_LWFU01000343.1:0-1376 GCF_001635135.1 Oleiphilus sp. HI0080 | reverse complement strand
AGCAGCTATGCTTACCAAAGTAATTACATATTAATAGCTTCTCCATGCCCCTAGCTTACAGAAAAGAAATTGACGGCCTTCGCGCACTTGCGATCATCCCTGTATTGCTATTTCACGCAGGCATTCCCGGTTTCTCGGGAGGCTTTGTTGGTGTCGATGTTTTCTTTGTGATCAGCGGTTATCTTATCGGTGGCCAAATATTGTTCGCGTTAGAAAATAAAAGCTTCTCGTTCGCAGAGTTTTACTTTCGTCGCGCACGACGAATTTTACCCGTTTTCCTCTTTGTGTTAATCGTTTGCAGTATCGCTGCTTGGGTGTTGCTGCACCCGGTCGCTTTGGTCGAGTTTTCATGGAATGCGATTGCTTCGGTCGGGTTTTCATCCAATATCGCGCTGTGGATGCAAAGTGGTTATTTTGACTCTGCGGCGGAGTTCAAACCTCTGTTGCATACGTGGAGTTTGTCGATAGAAGAGCAGTTTTATTTGCTTGCCCCAGTTACATTAGTGCTCATTCATCGCATTCGTAAAAACGCGCTTTTTAGTTTAGTGCTTGCTCTGACCTTGTTCAGTTTTTTTGCAGCTATTTGGGCTTCAAAAAAATACTCAAGCGAGAGTTTTTATTTTTTACCGACACGCGCTTGGGAATTGTTTGTTGGCGTGTTAGTCGCGATGAAAGCGAGCTCGAAAACAGGCTCTTATAGCTTCACGTGGTTTGAAGAGTGTTTGGGTGTTTTGGGGCTACTGTTGGTGATAGGCAGCTTTTTGTTGCTATCAACAACAGTGGCTTTTCCGGGTGTGGCCACATTATTCCCGGTGCTTGGGACGGCAATGATTATTTTGTACGGACATAATGGCGTTGTTAAAGCCATTTTAAGTGCACGATTACTGGTGTTTATTGGTTTAATTTCTTTCAGCTTGTATCTATGGCATCAGCCTGTTCTAGCGTTTAGTCGCTAT
This sequence comes from Oleiphilus sp. HI0080, assembly GCF_001635135.1. Taxonomy (NCBI): domain Bacteria; kingdom Pseudomonadati; phylum Pseudomonadota; class Gammaproteobacteria; order Oceanospirillales; family Oleiphilaceae; genus Oleiphilus; species Oleiphilus sp. HI0080. The sequence continues at coordinate 420 of NZ_LWFU01000343.1, read as the reverse complement.
TGGTCGCAGGACGCGTTAAGTATCAATCACCTAGTTATATTAATGGGCTTCTGTTTTGTTTTGGCCTTCCTTTCATGGAGCTTTATCGAAAAGCCGTTCAGGTACTCTAAGCGGCTGTCTAGGCGCACCATTATGGATTCGCTTGTTTTGGGTTCAGTGCTCGTTGTGGGATTTGGGTTTCTGGCAATAAAAACGGAGGGTGTGCCTGCCAGGTATGGGGCGGAGATTTTGAAGATTGATGCCGCGATTGCGGATATCAATCCGTTAACGCCTTATTGTCATGTCGGTCGTGGGGTGCCGTCAAAACACCCAATTCCGGGATGCGAAAAATACTTGTCTGGTGAGACCTTCGATGTGTTGGTCATGGGGGACAGTCATTCAAATGCGATTTCCTATGCGCTTCAAGAGAGATTGAGCCAA
>NZ_LWFU01000342.1:0-10053 GCF_001635135.1 Oleiphilus sp. HI0080 | reverse complement strand
CAATCTCTCAACCCGCGTCCCGGTGAAGCGATTATCCAGAACGAACCAGAATACGTCGTTCCAGACGTCATTGTTAAAAAAGAAAAGGGCCGCTGGAAAGTAGAGCTCAACCCGGAGATCGCTCCTAAAATTCGAGTGAATAGCGGCTATGCTGGCTTCATCAAACGTGCAGACAACAGCGCCGACAACAACTTCATGAAAGACCAATTGCAGGAAGCAAAGTGGTTCATCAAAAGCCTGCAAAGCCGGAATGAAACCTTACTCAAAGTCGCAAGCAAGATTGTTGCGCACCAACAGGGTTTTCTAGACTATGGTGAAGAAGCAATGAAACCATTAATTCTTCACGATATTGCGCAAGCGGTCGACATGCACGAATCTACGATTTCGCGCGTAACAACACAGAAGTACATGCATACGCCACGCGGCATTTTTGAGTTAAAGTACTTTTTCTCAAGCCATGTTGGCACTGCCTCTGGCGGCGAGTGTTCTTCGACTGCCATCCGAGCCATCATTAAAAAGCTGATTGCCGCTGAAAATCCAAAGAAGCCGCTAAGCGACAGTAAGATTGCAGAAGTACTGAAAGATCAAGGAATTAACGTTGCTAGACGTACGATAGCGAAATATCGAGAAGCGATGTCTATTCCACCTTCTAATGAAAGGAAACGCTTGATGTAAAAAGCGAATTAAGCGTTTTGTGATTTAGAAGCAGACCGTTAGCGTCTACGCTAACAAAATCTACGAGGAGATAACTATGCAAGTAAATATCGCCGGTCACCACGTTGAACTCACTGAGTCAATGAAGAACTACGTAACCGAAAAGCTAGAGAAACTCGAGCGTCACGTGGACGGTATCACGAATGTGCAAGTCACCCTATCTGTAGAAAAGCTGAGACAGATCGCCGAAGCCACCTTACATGTTTATGGAACAGATGTTCACGCAACAGCTGAGGACGAAGACATGTACGCCTCTATCGACAAGCTTATTGATAAACTCGATAGACAAATACTCAAACTCAAAGAGAAACAGGTGTCGCGCTCTCACGGTGCAGCCTAGAAACCCAGAAATATTGGATAAAGTATGAACGAGAGTTCGATAACGATTGACTCTATCCTGCTGCCAGGGCTGACCCAAACGGGCTTCCCTGGCTCAAGCAAGAAAAAAGTGCTTGAGCATGTAGCAGAGACAATCGCGACGAAGATACCCGACCTACCCGAACACAGCCTGTTTGAGAATCTCGTCGCACGAGAGCGTCTTGGCAGCACGGGAATAGGCCAAGGTATCGCAATACCTCACAGCCGTATGGGTGAATGTACACAGGTTATTGGTGCCCTGTTTGTTCTAAAAGAACAGGTTGCCTTCGACGCAATCGACAACCTTCCTGTCGACTTACTGTTTGTCTTAATCGTACCTAAAGAAGCCAGCAGCGAACACCTAGAGTTGCTTAGCCAAATTGCAGAGCGCTTTAACGATACAGAGTTTTGCAACCAGCTTCGGGAAGCCGATAATGACACCGCACTCTATTCACTCATGACTTCCTAAGGAAAAAATATTACATTGAACGTGGAGATGCTATGAAGCTCGTTATTATCAGCGGTAGGTCTGGCTCAGGCAAAAGCACCGCACTCCACGTGCTTGAAGACCTTGGTTTTTATTGCATCGACAATTTGCCAGTAGGTCTCCTTTTAGAGCTTGGCAACCAGTCATCATTAAGCAAAGATGAGCGCCTTTCAAAAGTAGCCGTCAGTATTGATGCACGCAATCAACAAAGCGGGATAGAAAATTTCCCTGTTTTCTATCAAGCCTGCCAAAACCAAAACATCGACATGGATATAATCTATCTTGATGCCGACGCTGAGACACTGCTCAAGCGCTTTCACGCTACTAGAAGAAAACACCCTCTGAGCACCCCAAGCACCTCATTAAAAGAAGCCATTAAAAGCGAAGGATTATTACTGGAGCCAATAGCCCGAAAAGCAGATCTCACGGTGAATACCAGTGAAATGTCGCTTTATGAGCTTCGCGATCACATCAAACTGCGCGTTGCCGGCCGAACGTCCCAAGAAATGGCGCTGCTGTTTCAATCTTTCGGCTTCAAGCACGGGGTTCCGAGCGACTCGGATTATGTGTTCGACGTGCGCTGCTTACCCAACCCATATTGGGATCCAGCCCTGCGCAGCTTTACCGGCTTAGATGAGCCCGTTCAGAACTTTCTCGGCTCCCAACCAGAAGTAGCGGATATGGAACGAGACATCACAGAATTACTAGAGCGCTGGCTCGTTAAGTTCTCCGCGAACAACAGGAGCTACATGACCATCGCAATTGGTTGCACTGGCGGACAACATCGAAGCGTCTACCTGTGTGAGCGCATAGGCAATCATTTCAAGCAAACATACCAAAATATACTTATACGCCACAAAGAGCTGTCAGCTCCTGTAAAAACCCAATAAAATACCTTAGTCTCGTTGTTTATTATATTTTGGAGCTTACTTCGGCATGCTATGTGAAACAGTGGAAATCATTAACGACTTAGGTCTTCACGCCCGCGCCGCAGCGAAGTTTGTAGAATGTACCTGCCACTTCGAAAGCTCTTTTCTCATCAGCAAAGATGGTCGAGAGGTTGATGGAAAAAGCATCATGTCCGTGATGATGCTTGCAGCCAGTAAAGGTACTGAGATTTCCATCCAAGTCGAGGGCCCAGACGAAACGAAGGCCCTAGCTGCGCTGAAAGCGCTTATTTCTAACAAGTTTGGCGAAGAGAGCTAGCCAAATCCACTTTAATTAGGCGAATTAAGTCTTTGTTTTTCTGAGAAAACATCTCCGAGGTTCTTGAGTCTTACGCTATACTTTTAGCTTGAACCTTTTAACGGCGCGCACATGGCAACTTATTTCGACAATAACAGTTCAGATCAGCAATGGCAGTCGATCCAGGATGCCATTGAGTCTGGGTCGTTAAAACAAGTCGCGCGCACGATAAATAAAAGCCTCACCCCGAGTGATCTTGCCCATTTACTCGAGTCGTCACCGCCACGCCAACGTAAAATTATCTGGCAATTGATTGAAGCGGATTATCGTGGCGACGTTCTTCAATACCTTAATGAAGATGTTCAGGCCTATTTCCTCAGCCAGTTAAACGCGCAAGAAGTCATCGATGCGACAGAAGATCTGGACACCGATGACCTCGCTGACATTCTTCAAAACCTTCCAGAGACGATTACCTCAGAAGTACTCGACTCAATGGATGCGCAAGACCGTGAACGTGTCGAAGAAGTCCTAGCGTACGAAGAGGACACAGCGGGCGGCTTGATGAACACCGATACCGTGACGATTCGCGCGGATATCACTCTAGATGTTGTTCTGCGCTATCTTCGTCGTCATCGAAGCCTCCCTGAAATGACCGACAGCTTGCTTGTTGTAAGCAGAAAAGGCGTTCTGGTTGGCACGCTGCCACTTACATCCATGCTTGTTTCGAATCCCAGTGCGACAGTTCGTGAGGTAATGGCAACCGATACCGTTTCAATCAATGTCAGCACCAGTTCAAGTGAAGTTGCTACGCTATTTGCTCGACAGGATCTCGTAACGGCGCCCGTAGTAAACGACGAAGGTATTCTTCTCGGAAGAATCACGATTGATGACGTAGTTGATGTTATCCGTGAAGACGCAGATCATTCGTTATTAAGTATGGCTGGTCTTGATGAAGACAGCGATACGTTTGCGCCGGTAAAGCAAACCGCGAAAAGGCGCGCCGTCTGGCTTGGCATTAACCTCGTCACAGCCTTTATTGCATCCGGAGTCATCGGCATGTTTGAAGCGACCATTGAACAAGTTGTCGCACTTGCCGTGCTCATGCCAATCGTCGCTAGTATGGGTGGTATCGCTGGAAGCCAGACACTCACCTTGGTTATTCGCGGGATGGCCGTTGGCCAGATAAGTTCTAGTAACCTAAAGTGGTTATTAAACAGAGAATTTGTAGTTAGCCTGTTAAATGGCATGCTTTGGGCGATCGTTGTTTCTGGCCTAGCCGTGCTGTGGTTTTCAGACCCAAAGATTGGCGTGGTGATCGCCGCTGCATTACTAATCAACCTCGTGGTCGCAGCACTCGCCGGCACGGCGCTACCCTACTTCCTGAAGTCTAGAAACATCGATCCAGCGCTTGCAGGAGGCGTGATTCTGACTACGATTACCGATGTAGTAGGATTTCTTTCCTTCCTTGGCCTCGCGTCCATCGCCTACGGCTAAGTCATTTTAAGTAAGAGAGATTTATGAGCCAGAACGACGACTTTGATCCAAGCTCCTTTGACGACGATGAAGAGTATGTAAAAAGCCGCACCCAAATAAAAAAAGAGATGGAAGCCCTGCAAGACCTCGGTAAAAAACTGTGCGAACTGCGCAAAGACCAGCTTGCTCAAGTACCTGTCTCTGACGAACTCAATGAAGGCATTACAACTTACCTGCGCATTAACTCTAGAGAAGCCAAACGCAGACAACTCCAATATATCGGCAAGCTAATGCGCAGCGAGGATATCGAAGCGATCCAGGTCGTCGTTGATCGATTTGATGCTTCAAGCGACATCTACGCCAAACGCCTTCATGTTCTCGAAGCATGGCGTGAACGCTTGATTAGTGAAGGAAACGACGCGCTCACCGAGTTTGTTGAAAGCTTCCCCGCAGTCAACATTCAAACCTTAAGGCAACTCACGCGTAATGCGGCGAAAGATCGTCAGCACGATAAGAATACGGGGGCAGCGAAAAAGCTGTTTCGCTTCTTGAAAGAGTACGAGGCGGACATTCTAGGGTAACGCTCATGGCTATTACTCTATAGTAGGCGTTTATGTTGTCTAAGTGGCATCGCTGCTCGGACTTGCTCAAGTAGCTTAAGGTCAATCTCAGCGATACAAATCCCAGGCTCATCGGCGCAGGACGCCAAGATTGCCCCGTCAGGCGCAACAATCATGCTGTGTCCCCAGGTAACACGGCCCCTACCATGATCACCACATTGGTTCGCGGCCAACACAAAACTTTGGGTTTCAATCGCTCTCGCTTTTAATAGCGTTTCCCAATGCGCTTTACCTGTTTTGTATGTAAAGGCGGAGGGAACAGTGAGCAAGGTAGCGCCGTTTTTCTGATAATACTGATACAGCTCCGGAAACCTTAAGTCATAACAAATACTCAAACCGAGTATATGGCCAGCCAACTCGGTTGTTTTAGGCTCATGGCCCGGCTGATAGGTATCGGACTCCCTATATGCCCCCACTTCATCCGCCACATCCACATCAAAAAGGTGGATCTTATCGTAAAAAACAGGCTCCGAATCTGGACACAACAAATAGCTTCTAGAACGAAATCGAACGTCTTTTCTTGACGCTTTAAAAGGCACTGATCCGCAGAGTAAATAACAGCCTAATTCGTCGACCAGGCACTGAAGAGACGCGATGCACTCGGCTACATGAGGCTCAAACTCTTTGATTGCAGCTTGACCAAAACAAAGCGCATTCTCAGGCAAGACAATAAACTGCGCCCCTCTGGATGAGGCGGTTTTTATAAATGCTATAGCGTCCGACAAGTTTTGCTGCCAATCGTCGCTACTGCACATTTGAATCAAACCGCAGTGAAGGCTTTTCACATGATCACGCATGAACTCGTGCCTCTTAGTCCAACTTCACGATCGGGTCATCCCAGGATCCTGTCAGGGCATAATTTAACGTCGACAAACTTGAAAGGGGCTCACCTAGAACCTTATCTACCAGCCATACGGCTCCTCCAATTGTTGGACTGCCTAACATGAGCGCGGCCAATGGGACGTTACTTGAAATAGGTAACTCAACAGACATTATTAAATCCAGCGTTTGTGCAGCCAGATTAATATCGCCATTCACTTCGTAGTTACTTGAAGGCCCCGAAATCACTAAAGGGTCGACCAAACTCACGATACCTTGGCTGATCACGGCATTCATATCGATCTCATCGTAAGAAATACCGGCCTCATAAATATCAGAGAAATCCAAACGTAACCGTCGCCCAATTGCATCAAGGCTAAAAATACCAAAAAGACGTAAAATTCCGGCACCTTGTGCATCGGTTCTAATTTGACCATTTCTGAACGTCATGTTCGCCGATCCGGAGAGAAAAGAGAGCGAAAAGTTTTCTGGTGCATCCGGCCATACAAGCGCGAGTTCCGTCTCGTAGCTGTCACTAGTCAGCGGCGACTCTTGCCCAAATAGCGAGAGTACCGGTGCAAGATTCTCCCCCTCACCATCAACCGTCAAAATCGTATAGTGTTGCTGATTGTCGTAACGCCATGAGAGTTGCCCCTGCAAGACACTGCCAGCAACCACGCCCTTCAAGTCTCGAAATATAAGGCTTTTTTCGTCTTTCTCAGTCCAAAAACTCCATTGCCCCCAAAACGCCTCACCCAGGTAAAGCTCGTCAACAGAAAATTTCATGTCAGCGATGGTTAAGGGGTTTGTAATCGGTTCATTCCCAGCAGAGTATGTGATGTCTTCTGGCGCACTCTCCTCTAGTTTCAGACGCGCCAAGTCAATCAAAATAGGCGATGTATCATTATTGATTGTGACGCTACCCACGGAGTTTGGCCCGCTTAACTCGACAAAAAAACCTGCATCCTTTGGAGAAATAACAGCGGACACACTCTTGATGATGTTGTCGTATACATCCAGCTCATCCGCACGAATATTGACTTCCCGAAGCCATTCCAAGGATGCGCCTTGACCATCCCCTCCTCCGGGTATCTCGTTTGTCAGATAGCTTACCCAAGAATCAAGATTTGCCGCGTTGGTCGACAGTGAGATTCCAAGGCCGTCTTCTGAAAAATTGTAGTCACTCGCGTTTAGCCTTGTATCGCCTGCAGACATAACCACTTTGCCAAATTCAAATTCCTCATCAATAAACAAAAGCTCTGCTGTTGTTTTAGGTAAAGCTGAGCCATTTAGTTTAAGCAGGACATCTACTTGGTTTGGTTTGATTGTCGCCAGCACCTCTGCATTGTTTCGCGAGCGACTTAGCTTTGTGAGCGGAGCCGGCCAGTTGCTCGATATACCCTCTAGGTTCGAATTAACACGCAAATGGGTGGCAAGTTCTGGGTCATTGGGAATCTCAAGCAAGGCGTCAAATCTTGTTTGACCGTCGAGACCAAAGAACCAGTCCTGATCTTCGGGCAGCAACTGATGCACCGCAAGGCCACTTTGTAATGAGATCGACGTCGAATCAGACAATGCATTAGGGGTAATACTCAGGACACCTGGCTCACCAGAGAAAATCAAATCGATCTTTTCAGCCGAGACACCAGATTCGGAACTGATATCTAATCGTCCGCGAAGATCCTCTGCAACTAAGGGGCTCTCCTGATGCGCGGCTCTCACACCATCAAGCATTAGTGAAAGCGAAAACTCCTCCTTTATTTCGTCACCCAAAGAGAGATCCAGATCTAAATCCCCCATCGCAGGACCACTAAAACTCAAGAGCTTCGCGACCTCCTCGGTTGACTCTGCTACTGGCGAGTCTTTAAGCCAATATGCATACTCCTCTCCTTCAAACTGCAGTTTGGCCTTCACATTCAATTGCGGCGTTTTTTGCGCAGCCGACACGCCCGGCATAAATACATCCAACCTCTTAACTTTTGTTCCATTTATTTCCGCATCATCTGCCGAGATTTCAAGTCTGTCCTCGTGAAGCGCGAGATCTATACTGAGTTTCTCCAGCTCCGGCCAGGATCGCTCATACTTCAAAACAGCATCCTTTGTTTTCAAACTTAAACTGCTGGAAAAGCTATTATCAGGGCTCTCATTTTCGATACTGCCGTAGGCGAAATACTTTCCTTCATCAACGTAGCCTCCTACGAGAGAGTCACTCAGCCACCGATACAAATCCTGATCCACGACATAAAAAGGCACAAATTCAGCCACATCGGGGAGCATGATGTTGCGCATACCCAGCATTAAGCCGAGATAATCCTCTCGTTCATCATTATTCAGGCGAAGCGTAAAATCCCCAAAAACCTCTGATGCTTCATAGAGTTGCAAGTAAATCCCATCTGATTCAATCATGAAATCTTCCCCATCCTGCCACCACGCAACACGGCCTTGAGCGTCTGTGCTACGCCAGCTCTTTAGGTAAAGCTCGGGAAAGAAGAGTAAAAAATCGTTGCTTTGGAAGTCGACGAAGCCAGATTCCGCATCGGTGTAAAGATATCCGTTAACACCACCAACAGAGGGCGCTCCCTCATACCCCTTAATTGCGACATCCTGAAGTTCGGCCTCTACGGAAAATACCCGAGAATCAGAAGGATGCGTGCTAATCCAAAGCTTGTTCAGTCGCCCATTAGGCTCTCCTACATCAATTCTCTGGGCCAAATCACCATCAACGATACCTAAAGAAGTCATAATATCGGCTGCGCAGGAAAGGTTTAGCGACTCGACAGCAATCTCTTCGCGCCCAGACACAGCCTCGTAACTGGCGCCCGGCACCGAACATTCATCGCCTTTCCAGAGATACTCAAGATTATATAAGTCGATGCGTTGACCGTGTTCATTACCGTGCCAACCCAAACTCACGGAACTATTCACTATCGGAGCGAGGGACTTTTCCTCAATGTTCCAGTTTAATTGGGCAACCTGAATATCCGCGAACACAGATTCTACGGTAAGGCCGCTCAGGCTAACCCAAGCTCGACCACTTGCATCAATCGCTTGAATAGAAATGCCATGCCATTGGTAGGCTTTGATATGCTCATCGAGAAAACCAGACGAACGCGCCTCTAAAAACAGTTCGCCAGATAACTTATCACTACGACCAAGCTCCGAACTGTTATAAATAAAGCGCGCCAGAGGCTGCAGCCCACCGGGTCTAATAACATTACCTTGCGCAAAAATTCGCCCGCTGACATAACTCAGACTGGCCGATGGCAAACGCCAAACACGATCGCTACGGTCAGGCGAGGAGGTGCGAACAAATGCGTCCACCAACTTAAGGTTCGCACCGTCTAGAATCTGCTCTACTCCAAAGTCGTAAGCATCAGCGGAACTCTCAGAACTCGCGGGAAGCTTGAGCTGCGAAAGGTCTTTTCCCGCCAAGAACCAGACACCTTGAGTATCTTGCTCCAAGTTAAGGTTGGCTGTATCCAGTCGTATTGAGTAAATGCGGGGGGCACGTGCAAGAATCGAGTTAAGAAAAGCAAACTTAATCTGAGCGACTTTTATATGCGCATTAGATGCACCATTAATGCTTATTCCTCGGGCTTCGAGGATAGGATCAAAGCCGCTCCATTTGACCTCAATCTGTTGAATCTCAACAGAAATCTGTAATTCTTCGCTTAAATAATCTTGAAGAGTGACTCGGTATTCCGGTGTCATCGAAAGGATTGCCCTGCCTGCGACAACGTAGATGAGAACCGCTATTAACAGGACATAGGCAACAAGCTTCGCTTTGAATTTGAGTAGTCTATAGGTTCGTTTCAAAGCAAGGAGCCTTTCTACAAGCGAAAAAATTCAAGCATCAGAGGAGTACGACGTCGTACTGCCCCTGATTGTACATCAATTCCACCTGAAACTTTATTTGCTTGTCTATGAAAGTTTCGAGATCAGCGACGTTATCAGACTCTTCATCGAGAAGCCGATCAATAACACTTTGAGATGCCATAACCAGATACGCGGACGCATCATACGCCCGGCTAACCCGAAGAATTTCACGCATTATTTCATAACAAACCGTCTCAGCAGTTTTCAGGAATCCCGTCCCCTCACATACTGAACATGGCTCACACAGAGTCTGCCCCAAACTCTCCGTGGTTCGCTTACGCGTCATCTCCACCAATCCAAGCTCAGACACACAACTGATTGTCGTTCGTGCATGGTCGCGCTCAAGCATCTTTTCCAGCATTCTTAATACTTGGCGCTGATGCTCTTCGTCATCCATATCAATAAAATCGAGAATGATGATTCCGCCAAGATTGCGAAGCCGAAGTTGACGACCGATTGTTCTGGCCGCTTCAAGATTGGTTTTAAAGATTGTCTCTTCTAGGTTGCGATGCCCGACAAATC
>NZ_LWFU01000341.1:0-26838 GCF_001635135.1 Oleiphilus sp. HI0080 | reverse complement strand
CAGAAGGCGATCATGACGATCCTTCAGTGACACTTATCATGAGCACTGAAACGCTAAACGGTATCGTGAGCGGCGAAACTGACGGCATGCAAGCATTCATGGCTGGTCAGCTTCGTGCTGAAGGCGACATGATGCTAGCCACCAAGCTTGGCGAACTATTCAGCATGTAAGCTTCGGCTTATAGGCACAAAAAAAGGCGATCATTTTGATCGCCTTTTTTCTTGCTTCCGCAATCGCCAATTATAACCGACTAAGCCGCAACCTCATAACCAATTGAACGCAAGCTATCTTCTGATAATTTCAACAACTCTTCATTCGCTGACGTCCTTTGGCCCATCGCTTCAAGGTAGTACTCGATAGACGATAGCGCATCTGCCAGTGTCTCCAAAAGCTTCTCATCGGGCATAGATTGAGCATCAATTAACTCCGACTTAATACATGCCTCACAAGAGGCAATAATCTTGGACACACGCTCTCTGCCCATCAAGAATAATCCGCCACGAGTGCAATCCAATGCCTGCGTCACGTTCGCCAAATGAAGCTTATCGCCGCCCGAATCCAAATAGGCCGATATCGACCGTTTAGCCAGCGCTAAACTACCCTGTGATTCCTCTACAACCATGGAGCGGGCTTCCTTCAAGAAGTGGTTATCAGGATCTTTCTCAACCAACACATGATCCGTCTCGGTGCCAGATTCTTTGTATTTGGCTATCGCGGCCTCAACGCCAATAATCGCATCAGCAACCAGTAACAATTGGTCCTCGCTCACCTCGCCACTTGAACCTAGCCAACCACGAACTATGGCCGCCTTTTCAAGGCAGTCAGCGCTCAAACGCGGAAGATTGAGAATAATCAATACGCTCGACAACCTTGTCATAACTTCAGCGACAATCTCTACCTCTTCATCAGAGACGCTTGACCCTCGCTCGAACAAATCCAACTTCTCTTTGATCGTTAGAATGTCTTCGTTCAACGCCTTAGCCAAGGAGTCAATGACCTGTGCACCTGGCCCTTTAAACTTCTCAAATTCTCTAACTCGCTCTGACTCGGTATACCGTGCTTCACAATCAATGTGGGACAACAGTGTTTTACCAAGATCGCCGTCAGAATCTATCACTGACAGCAAAAACGAAAATTCACGTACGACTGTTTCAGATGGATCTTTGTCTGAAGCGCTTGCTCCATCTCTGACCATTTCTCTGAACAGCTTTTCAACCTGCATTAATAGTCGTTTTCTGACATCAATCAGTTCTGCATTCGTCTCAAGCAGCTTACTAACAACATCATGGAAAAGTGACCAAAAAGGCGCCATACCATAGCCAATACTTAAACGGGCAGCGCCCTCTGCAGAGCGCTTAATTAGTCTTAAACCCATTTCATCTGCATTATCTCTAAGAATCGCAATCAAACCAGTTTGGAAGATATGACGAAAGCGATGGGCATGATGTTCGAAATCAGAAAGTGGAGAGAGCCCATCTAGTGAAACCGATGACATTAAATCAATCGATTTGCGCTCATCAAATGTATGGAAACCAGACTCCAGCATAGGACCTTGTTTACGGAGGAGTCGAAGTTGATTGATAGTACCTAGTAACAGCTCTGGGAAATCATGTTTTTCCGCGCCAAGGTACTCACCGTAGTGCTTAAGCACGAACACCGCATCACTGAGCCCTGAAAGAAGGTCGTTTTTGGCATCGGTAGCCCCAACAGGCACATCAGTAGCAAGCTGAATGGCTTCTTCAGTGAGAGCAATCGCACCTTTCAACTCAACCACGACAAAAATGCCGCGCAACTGATTCAGGCAATCGATGCAGTTCTGCAAATCCTCGCCATTATCGCGATCATCAAGAAACCGCCCCAAGCTTTGCTCTGCAGCTTGAAGGGTAGTTTCGATTTCCTTATGTACTGCGTCTAAAGTCGCTTGATTATTCGTTTGCGACATAGTGACAACACTCCGCTTTTCCGTTTTCTAGGCGATATTACGCCCGCTGCTACTCCCGGCCTACCCGAAAGTTACCAATCTCTACCTTTTAATTTATAGATCATTTTCAGCGCTTAACAAGCGAAAGGAAGGTTAAAGCAAAGTATTTAACAATAAAACTAAGTGACTCTGCTCAAAGGAGTTTTGCTTGAGAATCGCCAAGTTTTGCCACGTATGCTTGGTGCTCTGCCAACTCGTCTTCAGATGCGTAAATAATGGGAAGAGCCGATTCAGTCGAGTTGCGGTCTAACCGGGTAATTTCACCAACACTCGCACCACCGCCAACCCCATGACCAAGCTCGAACGCTTCTTGGCCGCCACTAAGAAGGAGGTATACATCGGCAAGAATCTCAGCATCTAGCAATGCGCCGTGCAGAGTACGGTGACCATTATCGATTCCATACCGCTTACAAAGAGCATCGAGACTTACCTTTGCACCAGGGTGCTTTTGACGCGCCATCGCTAGGGTATCTAGTACACCGCAATTTTTTTCAATAGCCGGACGCTTTGGACGTAACAGAGAAAACTCGTGGTTAATAAAGCCGACATCAAACGCGGCGTTGTGGATCACTAGCTCCGAGCCATCCACAAACTCAAAAAATGATTGCGCGACTTCGGCAAATCGCGGTTTGTCCGCTAGAAACTCGTTTGTAATTCCATGAACATCTATGGCTTCTTGCTCAACAACGCGTTCGGGATTGATGTACACATGGTAATGCTCGCCAGTCAACTTTCGGTTGATCAATTCCACACACCCAATTTCGATAACACGATGTCCTTGCTTAGGGTCTATGCCGGTGGTTTCGGTATCAAGTACGATTTGACGCATCACATATTCTCTTTATTTAATACAAACTCAACGCCCTTGTTCGCGAGCGCATCCGCGATATCATTTTCGGTATGACCACTATGACCTTTCACCCACCTCCACTCGACCTCATGGCTTTGGCACATTGCATCCAACGCGCGCCATAAATCAGAGTTCTTCACCGGCTTTTTCGCGGAAGTCTTCCAGTTATTCTTCTTCCAGTTGCTAATCCAACTTTCGATCCCGTTTTTTACATATTGCGAGTCAGTATAAAGCCGAACTTTGCTTGGGTTTTTTAAGGCTCTAAGACCCTCTATGGCGGCCTTTAGCTCCATCTGATTGTTTGTTGTTTCCAGCTCCCCGCCATAAATCTCCTTGCGATGCTGTCCACTCAACAACAGTGCACCCCAACCCCCTGGACCTGGATTGCCCTTACACGCGCCATCTGTATAAATCTCTATCTCTGCTGCCATAAAATTTAACTGTCGGAATGATCATCCAAAATAGTACGGGAGGCGCGACCGGCGACCGGAATACCAATAACTTTTGCCGGTTTACGCCAAGAACGGCGTAGGTTGATCCTCGCCCCTTGCTGTTTTTGCGCCATGATAACGTAGTAGGCTCCCAAAGGCACTTTGGAGTTGAGTATACTCTCGATCCAACCAAACCTGCTTGCAGTACTAGGATGATTTATCGGCGGCGCATAGAAATAGTAACGCATGGTATCGACCTTAAAATCGAGAAGATTTAACCAGTCGGACACTCTATGACCCGAGATAAAACGGTTGCGCCAAAGGCCTCTTGACGAGCGATTACAAAGCTTCAGCACTCCCCATAAACTAAGCGGGTTGAAGCCCACAAGAGCAAGGTGACCAGAGGGCTTTAGAATCCGAGCAGCCTCTCTAAGCGTTTGATGCGGGTCTGCACTAAAATCAAGAGCGTGATGAAGAATAACCATGTCTGCGCAATCATGATCTAAAGCTAACTCAGTGCTCAGTGACACTACAGTATTTTCAGGCATGTCAGGTTCAGCCCTTGGTACAACATAGAAACCATGACCCAAGCCACTTGCATTACCAACAGGGATTCGATGTGAGACACCTATTTCAGCTTGGTGAAACCCATAACATCGCTCAACTAACTTCCCCAGGCGCTGCCGTTGATTCGCCAACAACGACCGTCCAATAGCTGATTGAAACCAATCTTCCAGCTCTTTTTGAGTAGCCATGAAAGAAGAAGCCTGATCTTTCTCTTGAAAGAAGTCGTTGTGGTACATCGTATCGTCCTAAAAGGTTTCGGAAGCGTAAGGCAAATCGGATGCTTTAAGCAGTATACTCGTAGTTTCAAAAACTAACAGAAGCTAGAAAAACGAGAGATGCAAATGGGCACCATCACGATTGAAGCAATACCAGCATTTGTCGACAACTATATCTGGTGTATTCAGGATGCTAAAACTGCGATCGTCGTGGATCCTGGTCAAGCTGAACCCGTGTTGGAGCATTTAAAACAGCACCAATTATCGCTTGATGCCATATTAGTCACACACCATCATCCTGACCACGTTGGGGGAATAGAACGCCTAAAACAAGTATTCCCGAGCGCCAAGGTCATTGGATTTAAAGAATCACGTTATGCTGGCGTTGAACATGAACATGTCGAAGGGGATTGCTTCACATTACTTGGTTTGGAATTTCGCGTTATTGAAGTTCCCGGCCATACTCTCGACCACATTGCGTTTCTCACAGTGCTCGACAATCGCCCGCGCTTATTTTCAGGAGACACTTTGTTTTCAGGTGGGTGCGGTCGACTTTTCGAAGGCACCGCCGAACAGATGCTGCACTCTCTCGAGAAATTCAAATTGCTACCGGATTCGACAGACATCTACTGCGCTCATGAATACACGCTATCCAACCTCGCCTTTGCGAAAACACTCATGCCCAGCAACCAAGATTTGCATGAGTACAATTCTAAATGCGAATCTTTGCGTAGCGGTAATCAGAGTACGATTCCGACAAGCTTACAGTTAGAGAAGAAAGTTAACCCTTTTTTAAGAGAAACAGACCCCGAGATCATCGATAATCTCCGAAACCTCGGCTATATAAACCTTGATGATGCAGTAGCTTGCTTTTCGGCGATCCGAAAAGCCAAAGACCAAGCTTAAGTTCTCACGTAGTACATAGGAATCGACTAGCGGTATGACCCGTCTCTTTTTTATCTTCGCATTGCTGCCTCTTACTCTCCTTCAGGGCTGCGCGCACTTCGAGCGGCATGTTACGGCATCACCGAACGCGCAAACCGAACACAATGAGCAGCCCACCCAGGTTCGCGACGACGTACCGCCTCTCGATGCAATACACATCGCAACATTTGATCAATTTCTCTCAGAAAACACAGTACAACCCCTCGTCTTACCTCATGCTCCAGCAGGTTGGCTCGTAGAATACGACCATCAACCTCTTCCGCTTGAAGTGGTCGAACAAATAGATCGTCCAAGCGATCTAATGCAACGTATTCGAGAAGGGTTTGCACTCGACCTTGAATCTGATAACAAGCGCATTCAAGCACAACTGAATTGGTATTTAAGGCACCCTGAATACCTAGATCGTGTTTTTACTCGCGCTTCGCGTTATATGTATCACATCGTTGATCGCCTAGAAGAAGAAAACATCCCGCTTGAAATCGCACTGCTTCCCGTTGTCGAAAGTGCATTCAACGCGTTTGCCTACAGTCATGGTCGAGCTTCCGGTTTATGGCAATTTATTCCCGGAACGGGAAAAATGTATGACATGCATCAAGACTGGTGGTTTGACGGTAGACGGGACGTGCTTCTTTCAACCGAAGGCGCGATCCGTTATTTGTCTTGGCTTAATAAGAAATTTGACGGTGACTGGCTTCATGCCCTGGCCTCTTATAATACAGGCTCAGGTCGAGTAGCGCGCTCAATAAGGCGCAATCTTAAAGCAGGGAAACCAACCGACTTCTGGTCATTGAAACTGCCGCGAGAAACCCGAGCCTACGTTCCAAAACTCCTTGCGATCTCAAAGATCGTCGCTGATCCGGCAAAGTATAATATCACTCTAAAATCCATCCCCAATCAGCCTTATTTTGACGTTGTGAAATTGGATAGCCAAATTGACCTTGCACAAGCAGCAAATATTGCCGAGCTAGATATTGAAGAGATTTATCAATTAAACCCGGGGTTAAACCAGTGGGCAACACCGCCAAGTGGGCCGTTCCGGCTGCTCATGCCCGTAACGAAATCAGAGCAGTTCGAACAACGGCTGGCTTCCATTCCTAAATCTGAGCGACTTACTTGGGACAGTTACAAGGTAAAGAAAGGCGACGCCTTGGCAAGAATTGCTCGCAAATTTCATACGACACCTTCGCTCATCGCCCAAGTAAACAAGCTTCGAGGGAATCGTATATATGAGGGACAGGAGTTATTGATCCCCGTTGCATCTCAAAACAAACGGTTCTACAACCTTAGCGAGCAAAACCGCATCGCCAGCGTACAAACAAAAGTGCAAGGAAAAAATGGTGCATCAAAGGTTTTCTACACAGTAAAAGCCGGAGACACTTTTTGGGACATTTCCCGTGCGCACAAGGTTGGCATTCGGCAGTTGGCGAAGTGGAATTCGATGGCACCAGGAGACGTCCTTCGCCCTGGCAAACAATTACTAATCTGGTCCAACACGGCAGGCAAAACACAGGTAGCGCAAAAACAACCTACTGTTAATTATGTTCCTTCGCTGAACAGCTCGTACGCTCCGAGAGACAAACTCAAGCGGCTAAGCTACCGCGTCCGAAATGGTGATTCTTTGTGGCGAATTGCAAATCGCTTTAATGTCTCAGTGAACGAACTAAAACAATGGAACAACCTTGGGAAAAAGAAGTATCTTCAACCTGGTCAGCGCCTAACAGTGTTTGTCGATATCACTAAAGGTTAGGCGAGAAATTTTTAGCGCGCTGCCAGTACATTCAATGCAAGCTTTGCCTGCAAAAAGAATTGCTGAAAACCCGCCTGGTGACTTGCATCTATAGACCGATGACTTACCCCCATATCCGCGTAAAGCAAACCTATTTTCTTCCCCTTAGCGGAAAGGGGAGCAAGGATAAAAGCATTAGAGTCGGTTTTATAGGCTAACGCTTCGATCTCTTTTTGATGCTGCAACACCCCCTCAGCCCCTTTTATTTTGAAACATGAAGGCGCATCATCCTTGAAGAGAGAGTCGAGTAAGCCACCTGCCCCCGAGCCGGATTTCATAATCAAGCTCATTGGCCAGTCAGAGGTCTTACTTCCACTCGCCAATTTCACCGAGTAACAACCACGTCGTGCATCAAGCAGAAAAAAGGCACTCCTTTCAAGCCCCACACCTTTGTGTAGCCCTCCGAGCAAGAGCTTAAAAAAGCCCTTTATTTGTATATCACCAAGCATCATTTCTGACATCTTTTGAAGCGCGCTTAGCTGTATTGTTGGATTAGGTGAAATTAACGCAGATCCGTCACATTCGTCCATCTCGCCTTCGACCGGCAAAGCGTCGCTTTGAGAACGAGACTTCGCCGCTGGATCGTGATCAGAACTTACACTGCTCTCTGTGGCTGAACGGCTGTCAGGCTTTTCAATATCACCCTTGTCGCGTGCGGCCTCAATGTCTTCTGCTAGCTCGGACGCCGCATTTGAGCGATCATCCGTCTCACTGGCGTCAAATGAATCCATCGCCGGTTTCGGAGATTGGCTTAGGCCTGGCTCAGGTACGGCGTTTATCAACCGTTCATCCCCAAACTCTTTAAGAGCAGAAATCGCGCTGTACGTTGAGTTCGTAAGCACGCCCCGCACTTGCTCGCCCGTTTTGCCGGTATATTTTACAGACTCTTTAAGGGCCAATTTAAACGCATTAGAGTTGGGACCCTTCGCGGTTGCGCCAACAATTGACTCACCAAGCTCTATTGCCTTTAAGCGGGAATCCGTTGCGCCGGGATCATAAATCTGATGAACCAGACCATCGATTCGCCAGCGCTTCATTAACGTCTTCGAAAGCGTATCGAAGCGAACACCAAGTACCTCCTCAGCAACCGCGTTACGCTCCTTATCCGTTGTGACGCCTCTAAGCTTTCGCTCTAGTTCCGCGACGTCATCTTCACCAGACGAAAGCACTAACAGCTCAACGAGATTACTAAGTAAGCTGGCTATGAACGCTTCTTCCCGCGCAGTGTCATTAAACTTGCTACACAGTCCGCGAGTTTGATGCGCTGCGTGCAGACATTCGGCCAAGCGTTGGAACAATAGATCGCTGCCGCCATTTTCTAGCAGAGAGTCCATGATTTTAACTGCGAGGCAAACGCTTCGGATATGCTTAAACCCGATATTGATGATGGCCCGACTCACCGTTGTTACTGCTGTTGAGCTAGGATTAAACTGAATGGAATTGCCAATGCGTATGATGTGCGAAGTGAGGCTCGCATCTTTAAGAATCAGCTCACTAAGCTGTGCTGCAGACGAGTCATCACTTGCGGTTACGCTATCTAGCTTTTTAAGCAACCCCGAAAGCGCTGCCGCCTGACTGCCCTCAAGCAGCCGAATCCATCCATGTAACCCGCGTTTCTTACTCATCTTAGTCCTTAAAAATAAACAACTTTAGTGTAGCAGCCGATTGGAATGATGCGCGGATTTTCAGCCCATGTTAGATTGGCGTTAAAGTAACTGGAGGCCGAATGAGCGACCAAATAGAAAACTGCAGTGTAAACATTCAAGTAGATGTAGCGTGGGGTGAGATGGACGCATTCCAACATGTAAATAATGTTGTGTACTTCAAGTACTTCGAAAGCGTGCGCATAGCATACTTCGAGCAACTCGACATCTTCGGACACATGGAGGCGACAGGAGTCGGCCCTATCCTAGGATCCACGCAATGCCGCTTTAAGGCACCGCTCACATATCCGGACAGACTACTGGTTGCAACAAAGGTGATTGATCTAGAAGCAGATCGGTTCACAATGAAGTACTTCGTACAAAGTGGAAACTCGGGCCGGGTCGCCGCAGAGGGCGAGGGATCCATTGTCTTTTACGACTACAAAAATAACCGCAAACACGACATCCCGAAGCACATTCACAGCGCGATAAAAGCACTGGACCTTGTTATTTAGTGGATATCGCTTCTATGACGCCATAAGCGACATAGAAGCTTGCGTGAAATAAAATGAAACAAAACGCCACTTACTATTTTCTGAATATCAGGTTGATCGTGAAAAGCAGCACTAGCGCGCCGAGGGTGGCTGAGATAATCGCACCGAGCAATCCGGTCACGGCAAACCCCAAAAAAGCCATGAGATAACGACCGATAACGGCGCCAACCACTCCCACTACAATATTGCCGAAGAGCCCAAAGCCTCGCCCCTTAGAGAGCAAACCCGCAAGCCAGCCAGAAATAGCACCAATCAATAACATGATTGCCAAGCCCTGAATCTCCATAATCAGCTCTCCATTGGTATTGGTATTGGTATTGGGTGTCGCGCGTGATCCTTAAAACTCGAAAACGACAAGCCTATATGCTTTCTAGCTCAGCTCTTTAAATGCATCGTATTGGGTAAGATAAACTTTGCCCTTCAAGTGATCAAAAAGACCACTTATCTTTAACCGATCCATGACCGGCCCCTTCACCTCTGAAAGATGCAATAGGACACCCTGTGCAAACAGCTTTCGATTTAAATCCTCAAGCATCTCTAGCGCACTAAAGTCGACCTCGTTTATCGCACTGCATTGAATGACGACGTGGGCTATCGAATCTCGCTTGAACACCTCATTTAAAATTCTCTCTTCAAGCTGACCTGCATTTGCAAAAAACAGACTCTCGTCTTGCCGAAGCGTCAGGAGGCGCGCAGATGTCTCGACGTCGAAACGCTCAACATTTCGAAAATGCTCAGTACCCGAAACAAGTCCAACCTCAGCAATATGTGGCGTCGATGTACGATAAATATGTAACCAAATAGAAAGAAGTACGCCCGATGCAACGCCCACCTCAACACCAAGTAGCAAGGTTATAATTATCGTAGTACTGACCGCATAAAAATCACTACGTGAGAACGCCCAAGTTCTGCGCAGCATCGTTAGGTCGATCAAACTACTCACTGCGATAATAATCGTCGCAGCAAGCACAGCTTTGGGGAGGTGATAGAGATAAGGGGTCAGAAATAAACAAACAACAAGGATCCCTAACGCCGTAAAAATACTGGCCATTTGTGTCGCCGCGCCCGCATCAAAGTTCACTACTGATCTAGAAAAACCACCCGTCACAGGAAATCCACCTGAAACACCTGACCCCAAATTGGCCATACCGAGCCCAACGAGCTCTCGGTCCGGATCCACTTTCTCTCGACGCTTTGCAGCGAGTGTTTTTCCAACAGAAATGGATTCAACGAAGCCAATTAAAGTGATCATCAGAGCCGGGAGTATGAGTAGCTCAACCATTTCCAAGCTTGGAATAGCAAACTGAAACTTGGGCAATCCAGACGGGATACTGCCTGTCATACCAACCCCCTTCTCCGCAAAGCCGAAACCTCGGCTAAGGCCAATACTTACAACAACAACCACTACCGGGCTGATTTTTGCGATCAAATCAGAATATCGAGCCGACATACCAGCGCGAACCAACACGCCTGATAAGTAGACCTTACAGAACCACAAAGCAATCAGCGCACACGAACCCAGCACCAAGGTATTAAGGTTCGTTTTATCGAGATTCGCTATCGTTGCCGGGACCAATTCAACAAGCGTGCTTCCGCCCCCTTCTATACCCAATAGATGCCGTATCTGACTTAAACCAATAATTAAGCCGGAAGCTGTGATAAATCCAGAGATGACAGTATGTGAAAGAAAGTTGGCAACAAAGCCGAACTTAAATAGGCCAAGCAACAAGGATATGGAACCAGACATTAATGCCAATGTAATGGCTCCGGATAGATAAGAACCTATTCCTAGCTCGGACACTTCCGCTAATGACGTTGCCGTCATTAGCGAAATCACCGCGACGGGACCAACGGACAAAGTAGTGCTTGAACCAAAAGCGGCATATAACACCAAAGGCATAATACTTGCGTAAAGGCCGACCTCAGGTGGCAACCCCGCAAGCATCGCATAGGCTAAAGACTGGGGTATGAGCAGCATAGTGACAATCACTGCTGCTACAAGATCTTTCACCAATGACTCTCTGTTGTATTGTTGAAGCCAAGAGAGCATCGGGATAGCTTGCTTGAAACGCGTTATCAAAAAAACCTACCCTACGCTGTCTTGTGAAATAATCATGATGCTCAGGCCTTGTCGCGGTGGTAGCGTGCCGTGTTTTCTTCCAAAGGGCGGGCAGCAACTACGGCTAGCGAATCTTCATCACTCATAAACATGGCCCAATGTGTCATGCGCTTGCTTCATCCGAGCTAGCTTAATTTCTTGCTTTCTTCCCAAATAATCGAGCAGCGATTACCAGTACGACAATAAGCAAACGTTTTGAGGTTCTGACGCATTAGCGACGCAAACTCAAGCACTTGTTCTTCCTTTAGTTGCCCGCCCGAAAACGGGAGATTTGCAACCTGCAGGCCCAGCTCCTTTGCACGCGCTTCAATTTCCGCAAAAGGGGTCTGCCCTTCTGCCTCATCATCTGGCCGATTGCAGACCAGCAATTCATAACCCTCAGCTGCAATCTGGTCTAGGTCATCGACTGTTATTTGAGCGCTTACAACATAGTTATCGGCTAGTTTTTTAGTATCCATGGATTCTCCACTTATCGAATGGACTTTGTTTACTGGAATGCGTTTAGAGGAATCTTAAGGTAAGAAAGGCCATTTGACTCTGGCTCCGGCAAATGGCCGGCTTTCATGTTCACTTGAAGCGACGGCAAGATTAATCTAGGCATGTCTAGAGTCGCATCTCTTGCCTCACGCATCATTACAAAATCCTCTTTAGCGATGCCCTCTCCTACATGAATATTCTTTTTTCTTTGTTCAGCAACGGTCGTTTGGAATAACAGGTCTCGGCCATTTGGAGCATAGTCATGACACATGAAGATACGCGTATCTTCCTCTAACGCCAAGATACGCTGAACAGAATGATAGAGTGTCTCCGCACTGCCGCCCGGAAAATCACATCGCGCGGTCCCGGCATCTGGCATAAATAGCGTATCCCCGACAAAAGCCGCATCACCTAAAACATGCGTCATGCAAGCTGGGGTATGTCCGGGAGTATGCAAAGCAAAGCAACTTAGCTGCCCGACAGTGTAGCGCTCTCCATCCGTAAATAGATGATCAAACTGAGATCCGTCTCGCGCAAACCCAGCACCCTCATTAAACACTTTACCGAACACAGATTGCACAACAGAAATCTGCTCACCTATGCCGAGCTTCCCTCCAACATGCTTCTGTATATAGGGCGCAGCACTGAGGTGGTCTGCATGCACATGCGTTTCGATCAACCACTCTACGGATAGATTGTTTTGTTCGATAAACTGAATAATTTCGTCGGCGCTCTCAAAGGAGATCGTACCAGACGCGTAGTCAAAATTAAGCGCAGAATCAATGACGGCGCACGCTGAAGAAGAAGGGTCTTTGACGACATACGAAAAGGTATTGGAGTCTCCCTCAAAAAACTTCGTCACCTGTGCAGGCTGGACGACGGCCATAGTTAAGAACCTCGCGATCACATAATAAGATGATCGGAATTATATGATGCAAGCTTTATAAACGAAACAGCTAAGCTTAGATTATTTTTGCATAACAAGCTTCGAGCAGGCCCTAGGTGACAAAATACACTAATGCGGTAAAAGCGCACTCGGAGACTTACCTTCCAACGCATGCCTCGTTATGCCGATAAGCAAGCACTAGTCTTTACTAAGATACATCTCTCCATAATGAGCGACTGCAACCGAATCAGTATCATCGGTATCAGTCATGATCGCAATGCCATCAATCACGTCAATATCGCGATCAAACAGCTCTCTGAAATCCTCTCGAAGATTTCGAGCTTCAAAATACCATTCGCCTTGCTTGTCGTCGCTACCCCGAAGAGCCACCATTTGGGCGTTGTCACCCGCATAAGCGTTTGACCATGTCGCGTTCGTTTCCGGATTCGATGACCAAACGTAATTTATCGCTATAGTCTTCCAGAAAAACAACCCACCCGAAACAACGACGTAGACACGCGCTGCATAATCGTCACCATCCTTGGTGGATTCGTCATGCGCGTTTAAGCCTTTCTCTACCCTCCAAGACCAAGACAGCACAGGATACTCTTTGATGTTCAACTCTTTCTCCAAAAACATACCTGACGCCGTGCCCCTAGACTCCGCTTTCACCATCGGCACTTCGCCATCGACGATATTATAAGAGGTTAAACCTTCAAAGGACTTGGGCTGCCATTCAGCCCACCCACTCTGAGTGGGGTACAACAAGACAACGCGCTCAGATTTATCATTTGCCGAAGAGGTGAACGAAACAAGCAGTGCGCATGCCAGTAAGCATCGTGTAAATAACTTCATAAAATACTCTATGTAATCGTTGTTTTAACTTGGAGTTGGTAGCATGCGAAAAGTTCACACTCATCAAACTCATCACACTCATCACTCTACGCCAAATCATTTAGCTTAACGGGATTTCGCGATAACGTGTTAGGCACCAATAGTTAATGTAGAAAAAGTTAGTCGGTGTTAGTCATCCTGATAACTTCTTAGCGGTAAGGTAATGATCAAAACAATCATTGGCCTTTCGGCTAGCTAAAGTTCACCAAAATGGCCCTAAAAATTATCAAGCTTGCTAGCGCCTTCGTTTTAATCTTGCTCGCAGCGCTCGCTACCGTCTTGTTTTTTGTTGATCCAAATAGCTATAAAGATTTGATCCAGCAGAAAGCAAAGCAAAGCATCGGAATTGATATCGCGATTGAAGGCGATATTTCTTGGTCCCTTTATCCTATTGGCTTTGACTTAAACGGCTTAAGTCTTTTTGATCAGAATGGCGCTCTCTTTACGCGCATTGATTCAATACAGCTCGCTTTAGACACCATAAGCCTTCTTCGATGGAAGCCTGAAATTGAAGGAGTATATGCATCTGGTGCAAACATTGTTTTAAAAACAAGCCACGACGGCCGCAATAACTGGGATACGCTGTTAGATACGTCTTCGATTAAACCTAGCACAACAGCAACAGCGCCAAAAAATGAAGAGACGCCGACCAATGGAACGAATCCAGGACCAACGACCCTTTTGTTCATTCCTGCCCAGCATGTGCATCTTAACGATTTCAAAATACAGTATTACGATGCGTTAAATGGACGAGATATATTAGTCAGCGCGCTCGACTTGGAAATAAACGGCGTAACATTAGGCCAAGGCTTTCCCTTGAGTATGAGCTATCAACTTAGTAGCGACGCTTTATCGCTCAGTTATGCACATGATCTCAGCACCCGTATTGAGCTTTCGACCGACCTTCGGAAAGTTCGACTCACTGACCTCATCAATAATGTTGACGCATCAGGCGCTTTCGGACGAAACAGGGCTGTAAAACTGTCACTAACCGGCGATTTGGATTTCTACATCGACCAAAAAGAACTCGTCGCACACAATGTTCAGATCAGTGGTGCTGGGCTTGCCGTTGATACAAACTTCAAACTGAGCGGCGCAGGAGCCTACCCGCATCTTCAAGGCAATTTGAGTGTTGCACCATTCGCCCTGGCTTCGATCAACAAGCATCTAAGTTTGGACTTGGGCGTCAACAATCAAGCTTTTCGCAGCGTAAGATTCCATACACCGTTTGAACTCAAGAACAACAAACTTACTCTTCCGACTTTTGATTTAGGAATTGATAACAGCCAGTTTATAGGACGTCTTGGCTATCACACCATCAACCGAACGTTAGATCTTAACATCAAGGGAGACAACCTGGATGTTGACCGTTACCTAGCGGCTCTTGAGCCGAGTCATGCGCCCCTAGCCTTTCAGCAATCACGCACTGTATTCGGCGCAATTGCTTCACCAGACTCGGCATCAACGAACCAAGCTAACCAGAAGCCTCTGTTACCGCTCGAGATAATGAGAGACATGGACGCTGAGATTACAGTGACTCAAGACAGCCTCCGCTATTCCAATTTTCTTGTGAGCGACATCCAACTCAACACCGTCCTTCGGTCAGGTGTACTTTTCATCGAGCAATTAGATGCGCGAGCGTTCGAGGGAGCGCTCAAATCCAAAGGTACAGTTACACTAAGCAATACGCCGTCTTGGCAGTTTGGCGGAAGTCTTACTGGCCTGGACCTTAAGCCCCTCAATACGCTCTCAAATTCTAGCTTGCCATTTTCGGTGGACGGCTCGCTTAATGCCTCTTTCGCTCTTGATGCAAGAGGAAACTCTATCATCGAATTACTATCGCAAAATCAAGGTAGATTTGATGTAGATGTCTCTGAGGGAGCACTCAACAATTTAAATCTAGATCGTTATATGTGCGAAGGGATTGCTGTCATTAATCGAGAGAAATTGAGCCAAAAATGGGAATCGGATACACATTTCAAGACACTAACCAGCAAAAATGTGTTGCTCAACGGAGTTCTCAATACCAACTCAATTAATATTGAGACCCCTTCTCTTCAAGCTTATGGAACCGGTCGCCTTGCGCTCGCCTCGACAAACTTCAGTTATCAGTTGGCGGTCAAGCCTCTTGGTATTCCTAGCGATTCAGCCTGCCTCGTCAATGCTAAGTACGCAAATCTTGAAATACCCCTGCAATGCAGCGGTAGCTTATCTGAGGAAAATTCACCACTAAACTGCGCGTTGAACAAGCAGCGGATATCCGCCTTAATGGAGCAACTTGCGCGAGACGAAACAAATAGAAAAGTCGAGAAGGAATTAGACCGCGGATTTGACAAAAAAATCGGCGAGTACATTGATAAAGACAGTGAATTGGGCAAACAGCTAAAGAAAAGTATTTTGAGCATATTCAACTAAACACCAGTAGGCGTTAAGCGCTCACTCTTCGGCTCACCCATAAGTTCACTGCTTTGTTGCTTAGTTTGGGCGCGCTTAAGTACCTAGACCACCCATGCAGATGTATTTTATCTCCGTATAATCATCCAGCCCGTAAAAAGATCCTTCGCGGCCATAACCGCTTTGCTTCACCCCTCCAAAAGGTGCTGCGGGGTTTGAAATGATTCCCTCATTAACACCCACCATGCCGTATTCCAAAGACTCACTAACGCGCCAAACACGCCCAATATCGCGTGTGTATACATACGAAGCCAAGCCATAGACTGTATCGTTCGCTATCTCAATCGCCTCGCTTTCTGTCCGAAACCGAATTATCGGCGCCACTGGGCCGAAAATCTCAGAGTGCGCCACATCCATTGAATTTGTAACAAAGTCTAGCACTGTGGGCATAACGAACTGAGCACCTAGATCGTGAGGCTCTCCACCTGATCTAAGCTTGGCTCCATCGCTTAGCGCAGCATCAACGAGCGACGACACCTGCAAAGAGGCCGCCTCGCTTATCAAAGGGCCAATGGAGACACCCTCATCCATTCCGTTGCCAACCTTCAAGCGTGCAACTTCACAAACTAGCTTCTCAACAAACTGATCGGCAATTGAGTCGTGAATAATAAACCGATTAGTGCACACGCAGGTTTGGCCAGCGTTACGAAACTTACTGACAATTGCGCCTTGCACAGCAGCCTCAATATCCGCGTCCTCAAAAACAATGAACGGCGCATTACCTCCAAGCTCCATCGAGACGCGCTTAACGGTATCAGCGCAATCTTCAATCAGCATCTTGCCAACACGGGTCGAACCAGTAAAACTGAACTTCTGAACCTTTGGGTTTTGGGTGAGCGCTTTCCCCATGCCTGGGGCATCAGTACCAGTAACAACATTCAGAACGCCATCTGGAATTCCAGCTTGCTGAGCAAGCTCGGCCATTGCCAACGCCGATAGAGGGGTAAGCTCTGCCGGACGAACAACAAACGTGCAACCAGCAGCCAAAGCCGCCGCCGCTTTGCGGGCTATCATAGCGTTAGGAAAGTTCCAGGGTGTAACAGCACCGACAACGCCGACAGGCTGCCTAATAGCGATAATGCGCTGATCGGAACTTAACGAAGGTATTGTCGAACCATATAGTCGTTTCGCCTCCTCGGCAAACCACTCTATGTATTTTGCACCGTAAGCAATCTCACCCTTTGCCTCCGCCAAAGGCTTTCCTTGTTCCAGGGAAAGCAATTCACCTAACGGTTCCTGGTTACGCATCAACAAATCAAACCAACCACGAAGGAGGCCAGCTCTTGTGTTAGCGGGTGTCGCAGACCACTCTTTGAACGCGTCCGTTGCGAAATCAACAGCACTTATGACATCCTGCCCCGTCGCATTGTGAACACGGGCGATCACCTCACCAGTTGCCTTGTTGCACACATCAAACGTCTCATCACCTGAAAGCCAGTGCCCCCCGACGAACGACCCTGTCTTTATTAAATTCTGAACGTCCATAATCATTCCCAATAACACACTTTATTTATAATTCATCTAAGACTTGGCGCGCCGCCCGAAATGCTTCTTGACACGCAGGTGCTCCGCAATACGCGATGCTGTGCAATAAGACCTCTCTTATCTCATCAACGGACGCCCCATTATTCAATGCACCCCGAACATGCCCCTTTAGCTCTTGAGGAGCTTTCAAGGCGGCAAGCATTCCAATTGTCACAAGACTGCGCGTTCGACGATCTAGACCATCGCGAGCCCAAACGGTGCCCCAACACGCGTCATTAATGAGATCTTGCATCGGTTGCGTAAAATCATTCGCGCCGGCCAGTGCTTTGTCAACAAAAGCATCGCCCATGACCTCTCGCCGTATTTTTTCGCCCTCGCTCATTTTCTTCTCCTTTTGAGTACATTCATAACCAGCGCCGCACGCGCCCACAGTAATCTTGAAACTCTTGCCCAAATCTAGCTTGCAAGGCATCCTCTTCAAAACGGATCTGGAAATGCGTCATGTACCCGACAAACCCACAAACCAAGAGATAACCAAAAAGATTCTCTAAGAAGCTGGCTAATGCCACTAAGCACAGAGCCATTCCCAAATACATCGGATTTCTAGAAAACCGATACACACCGGCAGACACCAAGACCGTTGATTTTTGAGGGGTATAAGGGTTAACAGTTGTCTTGGAGTGAACAAACTGAATGACAGCGGGCAGCAATAGCACAACGGCCAAGAAGAAGAACGCAAAGCTAAACCAAAAAAGCCCAGCCATTTTAATCCATGAAGGCGAATAGAAGTCGACAGCAATGATGACTGCAGCGAATACAAGAGTAACGATCGGCGGGGGAATACGCATTTAGTTAAGCCACATAAAAGAAATCATCTACAGGGCGCTAGAAGCACCCACCAAGGTTCAGTATATTTTACACTGCGTTCGTTTTATAAGTCATCCTAAGGTTTACCTGAATCCGGAATTACAACTTGGTAAATAAGCCTTTCGGCTGATCATTCTAAGCCCTACTGACCACTATTATGCTTACATCGAAACAAATTAGAGCATCAGGCCTTATTCGTTTCATTGTCTCTCCTTAAACTGGTTAAACAGTTACCCTTTGCGGTGTTTGGTTATGTTCGGCAACCTCTCACCGCTTTTTTTTTGCCAAAAAAAAGGAGACCGTAGCCTCCTTTCAAACGTGTTTTATTAAAAGCTACCAGCCAGTGGTTTCCTTTAATGCCTTGCCGATATCCGCCAGACTTTTAACCGTTTTCACCCCAGCACTTTCCAATGCCGCGAACTTGTCTTCCGCAGTGCCTTTGCCACCAGAAATGATCGCCCCAGCATGCCCCATACGCTTACCTGGAGGCGCTGTCACACCAGCGATATAAGAGACTACAGGCTTAGAGACGTTGTCTTTAATATAAGCCGCAGCTTCTTCCTCGGCCGTACCGCCGATCTCACCTATCATCACAATCGCTTCGGTTTGAGGGTCATTCTCGAACATTTCTAGTATGTCGATAAAGTTTGAACCGGGAATAGGATCACCACCAATACCAACACACGTCGATTGACCAAAACCGTGATCCGTAGTCTGCTTTACAGCCTCGTACGTCAATGTGCCTGAACGAGACACAATACCAACTTTACCCGGCAAATGGATGTGACCGGGCATAATACCGATCTTGCACTCGCCTGGCGTAATAACGCCTGGACAGTTAGGGCCAATTAGCCGGACACCCAACTCGTCACATCTCACTTTAGCATCAAGCATATCAAGCGTTGGAATACCTTCCGTAATACATACAATCAACTTAATGCCGCCATTCGCCGCTTCTAGGATCGAATCCTTACAAAACGGAGCCGGAACGTAAATTACAGAAGCTTCTGCTCCTGTCGCTTCCACCGCCTCACGAACTGTATTGAAAACAGGCAAACCGAGATGCGTTTGACCGCCTTTACCAGGCGTAACACCACCGACCATTTTCGTACCGTATTCGATTGCCTGCTCTGAGTGAAACGTACCTTGTGAGCCAGTAAAACCCTGACAAATCACCTTTGTATCTTTATTAATTAAAACACTCATTATGCTTGACCTCCTGCTGCACTAACCACTGACTCTGCAGCGTTCGTCAAACTTGTTGCTGCGATGATATCCAAGCCACTTTCCGCTAGTGTCTTAGCACCAAGTTCTGCATTATTACCTTCGAGCCGCACCACTACCGGCACCTCTACACCAACTTCCTTAACTGCCCCAATGATACCTTCAGCGATAAGATCACAACGCACAATACCACCAAAGATATTCACTAGAACCGCCTTAACATTATCGTCGGAAAGAATAATCTTAAAGGCCTCGGTAACACGCTCTTTAGTCGCGCCGCCACCAACATCCAGGAAATTCGCTGGAGCACCACCATGAAGCTTAACGATATCCATTGTACCCATCGCTAAACCGGCACCATTTACCATGCAGCCAATGTTACCGTCTAACGCGACATAATTAAGCTCCCACTCCGCCGCATGCGCTTCCCGCTCATCTTCCTGAGACGGATCGTGCATCTCACGTAGTTTGGGTTGTCGATACATCGCATTGCTATCAATATTAATCTTCCCATCAAGGCAATGAAGATTTCCATCAGAAGTAATTACGAGCGGGTTAATTTCCAACAAGGCAAGATCATAATCATGGAATAACTGTGAAAGACCGATGAAGAGCTTCGTAAACTGTTTGATCTGATCGCCTTTAAGGCCAAGCTGAAACGCAAGATCCCGTCCTTGGTATGGCTGAGCGCCGACCAAAGGATCAATCTCAGCTTTCAAAATTTTCTCTGGCGTCTCTTCTGCCACTTTCTCGATTTCAACGCCGCCTTCGGTCGATGCCATGAAAACGACACGACGAGACGCACGATCAACAACGGCGCCTAAATAAAGTTCTTGGTCAATATCGGTGCAGTCTTCGACAAGAAACTTATGGACAGGCTGACCATTTTCGTCGGTCTGATAGGTCACAAGGTTCTTCCCATGCCACCGATTAACAAACTCAATGATTTCCTCTTTCGTGTCTACTAGTTTTACACCGCCAGCCTTTCCTCGACCGCCAGCATGAACCTGAGCTTTAATTACCCATTTGTCGCCACCAATTTTGTCGGCCGCCGCGACAGCTTCATCTGCCGTATCACAGGCGTAACCTTTTGATACGGGCAGACCGTACTCAGCAAAGAGTTGCTTTGCTTGATACTCATGTAAGTTCATAGCTTATTCCGTTGTTTTAATGAATGAGCGACAAGGCCTCTGCTCATAGCGAGACCCCATCCCTGATATAACGCCGCTTTTAGCAGCGTAACCTTTAATACTACAGAGATTGCTTAACAATCTATTTTCTCTTCTTGCGATTCGCAACGTGAATGGCATGTCCACCGACTGCTAATGCCGCCTCGTGGACGGACTCTGATAGCGTTGGGTGCGCAAACACAGTCAAGCCAAGGTCTTCGGCACTAGACCCAAACTCCATTGCAATCACAGCTTGCGCGATCAATTCTGATGCACTTGGGCCTATGATATGGACGCCCAACACCCGATCAGTCTCTTCATGCGCTAGTATCTTCACCATACCAGCTGTCGAGTTTGCGGCCATTGCACGGCCGCTCGCTGCAAAGGGTGCCACACCAACATTGTATGGTACGCCATCGGCCTTGAGTTGCTCTTCTGTTTGACCAACCCATGCGAGCTCTGGATGCGTATAAATTACACCAGGAATCGTGTCGTAATTAACTTGCGTCTTCTGACCGGCAATTCGCTCGGCAACCATGACACCTTCTTCGCTACCTTTATGCGCGAGCATTGGACCACGAACCACATCACCAATTGCGTAAACGCCCGGCACGTCTGTTTGGCACTGGTCATCAACATAAATGAAGCCCCGTTCGTCAAGATTGACGCCGCTATCCGCAGAGAGCAAACCGTCAGTAACAGGTGCTCGGCCAACTCCGACAATTAACTTGTCCACTTTTAGCTCTTGTTCGCCCTTGGCATCTTTGTAGTTAACGTAAACCAAGTTACGTTTCACCTCAGTACCCTGAACCATCGACTTGAGCCGAATGTCTAACCCTTGTTTCTTAAACTGCTTCAAAGCTTCTTTAGCGATCTGCTGGTCTACTGAGCCCAAAAAGGTGTCTTGTGCTTCTAGAACAGTAACTTCAGAACCTAGTCGCGCCCAAACACTTCCTAACTCTAGACCGATTACGCCGGCTCCGATAACACCAACACGCTTAGGCACCTCCTCGAACTCCAAAGCACCTGTGGAGTCAACAATATAGCCTTCTGTTAACGGCGCAGGAGGAATCTCAATAGGCTTAGACCCTGTCGCTATTATGATATTGTCCGCCTCGTAGCTCGAAACAGAGTCGTTCGCATCTGTGACCTCAACCTTCTTACCGCCAAGCACTTTCGCTGTACCATGAATTGATGTCACGCCATTGGCTTTAAAAAGCATGGCAACACCGCCAGTCAAGTTTTTAACGATCTTGCTTTTGCGTTCCATCATCTTTTCGACGTCGATTTCAACGCTATCGGCCTTAATCCCGTGGACATCAAAATCGTGTTTAGCATCTTCGTACTTATGGGAGGATTCGAGCAGTGCTTTCGAAGGTATACAGCCAACATTTAGGCACGTCCCACCAAGAACAACCTTACCGTTATCGCCCGTCCATTTTTCGATACATGCGGTTTTGAGCCCTAATTGAGCAGCTCTGATCGCAGCGACGTACCCACCAGGGCCGGCACCAATTACAATTACGTCAAACTTGTCTGACATTACTTACTCCTGCCAATTAGATATCTAGAAGAATTCGCGCTGGATCTTCAATTAATTCTTTGATCGTGACTAAGAACTGCACCGCTTCTTTACCGTCGATCATCCGATGATCATAGCTCAGCGCCAAATACATCATTGGCAAAATAACAACCTCACCGTTCACAGCCATTGGGCGCTCTTGGATCTTGTGCATGCCGAGAATCGCCGTTTGCGGTGGATTTAATATTGGTGTCGACATCAAAGAACCAAAAACACCTCCATTTGAAATGGTAAATGTGCCACCAGTCATCTCTTCGATTGTGAGCTTACCGTCACGTGCTTTACCGCCAAACTCTTTAATTGAAGATTCAATTTTCGCGAGGCTCATGGTATCCGCATCGCGAAGAATAGGAACGACAAGACCTTTTTCAGTGGACACTGCAACACCAATATCCTGATATCCATGGTAAACAATATCGTTACCATCGATAGACGCGTTAACGGCCGGGAATCGCTTCAAAGCTTCTGCTGCGGCTTTAACAAACAACGACATAAACCCTAGTTTCGTGCCGTTATGAGTTTTCTCAAACAAGTCTTTATATTGTTTGCGCAACTCCATTAGAGGCTTCATATTGACCTCATTAAATGTCGTAAGCATCGCCGTATTTTGGCTAGCGTCTAACAATCGACGCGCAATCGATGAACGAAGCCTCGTCATTGGAACACGCTTTTCTGGCCGCTCCCCGACAAACTGAGGCGAATCAGGGGTTGCAGCAACTGGAGCTGCAGAAGCTGGAGCTGAAGAACTACCCTTCTCGCTGAGGTACTTAACGATATCTTCCTTAGTTAGTCGCCCGTCCTTGCCAGAGGCTGGCACTTGCGATGGATCGACGTCGTTTTCATCGACAAGCTTACGAGCAGCAGGGCTCATCACAATATCGGCAGCAGGCTCTTGTTTTGTTTTTTCTTCTGAGGCGGGCTCTTGGGAAGGCTCGTCTGAAGAGGCAGTACCAGATGCACCCGCATCAAACCGACCTATCAATTCGCCGCTAAGAACAACGTCGCCTTCATTTTTTACTATTTCCGAGATAACACCATCGTCCGGTGCAACCACTTCCAAAACCACTTTATCCGTTTCTATATCAACGATCAGTTCATCGCGTGACACCTGCTCACCCGGCTTCTTATGCCATGTTGCGATCGTACCGTCGGCGACAGATTCTGGAAAGGTTGGCGCTTTGATTTCTTTAGACATTTCCAATCCTTACATTTTATTCGTTATCGAAAGCTTGTTTAACTAGGGCCGTCTGCTCTTCAACGTGCACTGAGGTATAACCCGCAGCAGGCGAAGCAGAGCCTTCACGTCCGGCGTAACGCAAATATATTTTCTCGTTCAACTCACGCAAAGCTTGACGCATGCGGTGCTGTGTTGGGTACCAAGCCCCCTGATTCTGTGGCTCCTCCTGACACCAAACCACATCCTTTGCCTTGGTATAGACAGAAAGGATGTCCACCAAGTCCTGATGAGGAAATGGATAGAGTTGCTCGATACGTACGACAACAGTGTCGATAATTTCATTGCTGCGCTGATAGTCGAGCAAGTCATAGTAAACCTTACCGCTACACATAATGATGCGAGTGATTTTCTTTGGGTCGAGACCCTCCGAATCACCAATTACCGTTTGAAACTCGCCACTGCTGAGATCATCAAGAGTCGAAATAGCCTCTTTGTGACGGAGAAGACTCTTAGGCGTGATGGCAACCAATGGCTTTCGCAAAGGCCGTTTCACCTGACGCCGCAACATGTGAAAGATCTGCGCAGGGGTAGTTGGTACACAAACCTGGATATTGTGTTCAGCGCACAACTGCAAGTAGCGCTCCAGCCTTGCCGAACTGTGCTCAGGCCCTTGGCCTTCGTAACCGTGAGGCAGCAGCATGGTCAAACCACATAGTCGACCCCATTTATGTTCGCCACTTGTAATAAACTGATCTATGACAACCTGCGCCCCGTTGGCAAAGTCTCCAAACTGAGCTTCCCAAATAACAAGGGCATTAGGATTTGTGGTCGAATAGCCATATTCAAACGCAAGCACAGCCTCTTCCGATAATAGAGAGTCATAGATTTCAAGTCTTGGCTGGTCTTCAGCGAGATTCGCAAGCGGAATAAAAGTGCTCCCATCTTGCTGATTATGAAGCACAGCATGTCGATGAGAAAATGTTCCTCGACCAACGTCCTGACCAGTAATGCGCACTTCATGGCCCTCATTGATCAAGGTCGCGTACGCCATAATTTCGCCATAACCCCAGTTTAGCGGCAAGGCTCCTTGGTTCATTTTTTTTCGGTCTTCAATAATCTTTTGAACCTGACGCTGGATAGGGAATCCTTCAGGGGTCGTCGTTAACTTCTTACCAACTCTTTGAATTGTTTTGAGCGGAACGCCCGTTTTGGCACGCGCGGTCCATTCATGCCCAATATACGGTGCCCAATCGACATACATCTTTGAATTGGGCTCCAGCACCAAGCTACGTGTTACATGCTCACCATTATCCAGAGCAGCTCGATAATCATCCTCGAGCTTCTTGCTCTGCTCTGCGGTAACAAACCCTTCCTGAATCAACTTATCTGAATAAATCGTCCGAGTGGTCGGCAAAGCCTTAATGATCTCGTACATCAAAGGCTGAGTTCCTGAAGGCTCATCCGCTTCGTTATGACCACGACGACGATAACAAACGAGATCTATGACCACATCACTCTTAAACTCATTTCGGTAGTCAAGTGCGACCTGAGTTGCAAACAGCACAGCCTCGGGGTCATCACCATTGACGTGCAATATAGGAGCATGGATCATTTTTGCAACATCAGTACAGTACTCTGTCGAGCGTGCATCGATTTGCTTATTGGTGGTGAAACCAACTTGGTTATTGATCACAATGTGCACCGAGCCACCTGTCCTGTAGCCGCGTGTTTGAGACATTTGAAATGTCTCCATTACAACGCCCTGACCAGCAAAAGCAGCATCACCGTGCATGATAATCGGTAAAACGGTATTACCAACCACATCTTCTCGGCGATTTTGTCGAGCTCGGACCGAGCCTTCAACCACCGGAGACACAATCTCTAGATGAGATGGATTAAATGAAAGAGCAAGGTGCGCCTCGCCGCCAGGGGTCATCACGTTCGAAGAAAAACCTTGGTGGTACTTCACATCACCAGAAGTGTCTACCAACTTCTTACCATCAAACTCATCAAACAAATCTTTCGGATTCTTACCGAGCGTATTAACAAGGACGTTCAACCTGCCACGGTGCGCCATACCGATGACAATCTCTTTCGCACCGTAACCGCCTGCACGCTGAATCAATTCATCGATTAACGGAATTAAACTCTCACCACCCTCAAGACCAAACCGCTTTGTACCAGGGTAACGAGATCCCAAGTATTTCTCTAAACCCTCTGCAGCACTTAGTCGCTCAAGCAAGTGAATTCGTGTATCCCGCTCAAAGTCAGGTTTGCCACGGACGGACTCAAGACGCGCCTGAAACCAAGAACGAACCTTGGTATCAACGATATGCATATACTCCGCACCAATAGACGCGCAATAAGTACTTTTCAAACCATCAAGAATCTCGCGCAAAGGCAAGGTCTCATCACCAAACGCCAAGCTACCTGTCTGGAATTCGGTATCAAGATCTGCCTCACTCAATCCGTGATAGCTAAGATCAAGATCTTCTATTTCCTGACGTTTCATCAAATCTAACGGATCAAGCTTAGCAACTTGGTGACCACGAATACGATAAGCTGTAATCAGCTGAAGAACTTTTACCTGCTTTTGCTCATGTTCAGAAACGGCACTAGCGGGAGCGGTGCCACTTGCTGAAAGGGCTTTGTTCTTAGAGATGTGAAGAAACTGCTCTCTAACCGTAGAGTGCGGGACGTCTTTGTTAGAATAGCCGTTAACGCGAGGGAGTTGATCAAAGTAAGAGCGCCACTCTTCAGGGACGCTGTTAGGATCACTTAAATAAGAGTCGTATAAATGTTCAACATACACTAAGTTGCCGCCGGACAAATGCGATGTTCGCCACAGCAGCTCCATGTTGTTTTCTTGCATTAATTGGTCGCCTTGTTAGCATCAAATGCGAACCAGGAACACCCAAAAAAATCGCACCGCACACGCAATACGCGAACAACAGCGGGTACGCTTCCTTGATAAGGGCGAAACCTTCTCCTGGTAATGAACACAAAATTGCCGCCTTGTAAGCAGCAAACCCGTTCTAAATCTAACTTTCACGCCCACCTGGATAATCTTGGCGTAAAAGTGCGATAGATCACAGTTATTATAGCCATTTTTGTCAGAAAGACAGGCTTTATTAAGATGCTGTAAACAAAAAAACCGCTCAATAGAGCGGTTTTTAGACGAAAGTATAACGCTACATCCTAGGTTGAGCGCTGCATCAGCATTCCCCTAATATGACCGATAGCTCGCGTCGGATTCAAGCCCTTCGGACAAACATTGACACAATTCATAATCCCTCTACAACGAAATACGCTAAACGGATCATCTAACTCAGCCAAACGATCTGAGGTTGCTGTATCACGCGAATCTGCCAAAAAGCGATAAGCCTGAAGTAAGCCAGACGGGCCGACAAACTTGTCAGGATTCCACCAAAACGAAGGACAAGCCGTTGAGCAACACGCACACAAGATACATTCGTACAAACCATCTAGCTTAGCGCGCTCTTCTGGTGACTGAAGACGCTCAATAGCAGGC
>NZ_LWFU01000340.1:0-4587 GCF_001635135.1 Oleiphilus sp. HI0080 | reverse complement strand
GTTTTGTCAGTAAATAGCTGTCCATCCGGTCAGCTTTGATTGTATGGCTTCTTCATTATTATATTTGACGTATCAAAGTAAGCTTGTTACAAAATGTATCAAAAATGACTAATCGGTCAAGTTATTGGTTTTTTAATATGGAAGTCGAGACTAAATATCTGTAGCTTTCAGCCTCGTTTTATTAAGAGCTCGCCCGTTTTAGTTCTTTGGACTATTTTTGAGGGGCGATTTTATACCGCCGAACGAGGATCCCATCATGCTAGAAAAGCTGTTTAAGCTTAAAGAGCACCAAACGACCGTCAAGGTTGAGTTAGTAGCTGGTCTGACTACTTTCTTGACGATGGCGTACATCTTATTTGCAAACCCCGACATCATGTCGGCAGCCGGCATGCCTAAAGAGGCAGTATTTACCGCGACTGCGGTTGCGGCCGCCCTTGGTTGTATCTTGATGGGCTTATGGGCTAATTTTCCGGCAGGTCTCGCGCCGGGAATGGGCTTGAATGCCTTTTTCGCTTTCGCTGTGGTTGGCGGAATGGGCTATACGTGGGGGCAGGCGCTCGCCGCGGTCTTTGTTTCAGGTATTATTTTCTTTCTTCTTTCCGCGTTCAAAATTCGAGAGTGGATTTTACACTCAATCCCGGGATGTCTTCGCCATGGTATTACCGTTGGTATTGGTCTGTTCCTGACGATTATCGGATTGAAGAATGCCGGAATTATTGCGGATCATCCTGCTACATTACTCACCCTCGGTGACCTCGCTTCTCCGGGCCCAATGCTTGCCGGTTTGGGATTGTTGCTTATTATCGCGTTTGATTACCGAAAGGTGCCAGGTTCCATAGTTATCGGGATGATTGCTATTTCAGTGATCGCCGCGATTCTTGGCATTACACAGTTCCATGGTTTGGTGGGGGAGCCTCACTCAATGAGCGAGCTGTTCTTGGCGATGGATTTCAGTCGTATTCTTGAGGCAACGATGATCTCCGTCGTTCTGGCGTTTGTGTTTGTCGACTTGTTCGACACCTCTGGCACGTTGATGGCGACGGCGTCTAAAGCAGGTTTGACCGACAAAGACGGGAAGTTTGACGCCATGGGCAAAGCGATGCTCGCAGACTCAACAGCAACGACGGCGGGTGCAGCTTTAGGTGTGTCGTCTGTGACAACGTACGTAGAATCTGGTGCGGGTATTGCCGCAGGCGGAAAAACCGGTTTAACCGCGGTGACGGTTGGCGCTTTGTTTCTTGTGGCGTTGTTCTTTACGCCGTTGTTGGACTTTGTTCCAGCGTTCGCGACCGCACCGGCATTGATCTATGTCGGCTTGATGATGACTGCAGACATGCGCAACATCAACTGGGATGATATGACCAGTGCTGCGCCGGCTTGGATTTGTGCAATCATGATGCCTTTTGGTTTTTCGATTTCGCACGGTATCGGCCTTGGCTTTTTAGCGCATACGGTCTTGCAGTTACTTACTGGAAAAACAGCTGAGATTCGTCCGGCTGTTGCGCTTGTTTCTGTGCTTTATGTGGCGGGAATCGTATTCGGCGTTCTCTGAGGCGCAGCGGGCGTGCCATGGCGCCCTTCAATATATTTCGTTAACTCCTTGAGTGTTTGGCCGCAGCATGTGTACGCATGACTGCGGTTTTTTTATGTCCGATATTTCGTTTCTTGGCTACACTTCAATCATACGTTGATTGGGAGTGTTCATGAGTTTGTGTGTGTCACATTTGGTTAAGGGCGTTGCACTATGCAGCATGTTGATTTGGACGCTGAGTGTGCACGCCGAATCTGTTGTCGTCACGGTGTCGTCACTCGACCAGCCTCCCAAACTTGATGGCCAGCTCGGCGACTGGCTGATCGAGCCACAAATCATACGTCTGCACAAGGCGCACCCAGGGGTCTCCGTCGCGCTGTCGGAGCTCACTATGTGGGCTGGACATTTTGATGACTCTATCTACTTTGCATTTCGTTGGGCCGACGCACACCCGGACCGCCAACACAAACCCTATATCTGGAGTGACGAAAAAGAACGTTACACAGTTGGTCCGCAGAGAGAAGATCGCTTAGCCATTCAATTTCAAATAGAGGGTGAATACGATGTGAATTGGCTTTCCGGAAACTCATTCAAGGCTGACATGTGGCATTGGAAATCCTCACGTTCTGCGCCTATCGGTTTGGCCCATGACAAAATGACGATCGTAGGCCGAGAAAAAGTAATCCGTTCATTTAAGGCGGAGGGCGTAGATGGAGAGCCAGTTTATATTCGCCGGATTAGTGATTCCGGCGACAAATTATATTCACATAAGCGATATGTTCTTAAGGAAAGCAAGCAAATGCCAAAGTATCTGCTGAACGCGAATGCGTCTGGCAGCATCGCTGATGTAAAGGCCGCGCAGCGATGGCGTGACGGTGCTTGGACCGTGGAGCTGACTCGCAAGCTTAATACGCATCACGATGACGATGTTCTGTTTCAGTTTGCTGATGATATACCTGGTGGTATTGCTGTTTTTAATCGTAGCGGAGATTCGAACCACGTGATTAGCAATAATCTTTTGTTTCGGCTTGAGAGGTAGTTTGAGCGCATGAAACTAGACAGGATTTCCTTATCTAGGCTTTCGTTATTTTTGCTCTCCGGCTGTTTTGTTGTGCTTGCCGTGATTATGTTGGCTGCGCTCCAGTTCAATATGTTTTTTGAGGGGTACAGTGAAAAGACGATCTCTCAGACGGAGGCTGCGCTAGATATATCCCGAGAGATTGATCAGTCGCTTATCCCAATCAACAAAGAGTTGGTTGAGATTCAAAGTGTCTTGAGTTCGTTTTCATCAGAGCTGGCGTTATTGGCGCTAGATCCCGAGCGGCCGTTTGATGATCTTGATATTTTGGCGCAGCGTTTAGGATTGCTAAGAACCGTGCTAAGCGAAAATTGGCCTGAAGGTCTTTTAGATACAAATCTGCAAGAAAGAATTATTTCTAACTTGATTGTTTCCGAGGCGATCTCTTTTGAGGTGTTGGAGCTTCGTAACCCCAACTATACCTATCAACTTTACGAAGAAAGTGTAGGTATCATCGAGCAGGTATTGACCGATACTGAGGTCGTCTTAGCTGCGGTAACAGGCCATTTGGAAAAGCTTGCTGCGCAAGGTTACTTGGTGGTTGAGCAAAGTAAACGGGAGGGGGAGGAACAGCAGCAGAATATACAAAAAGGACTGACTTTGTTCGTACTCTTATGCATTTTGCTTTTCGGATTTATTATCGCGCTGTTTTTAGTCTTCTCGAGAGAGACGCATCGGCGGCTAGCAGTTCTCAAGGCATTTGCCCAGCAGGTAGAGGCCGGTAATTATCAGGAAACGATAGAGCTGGTCTCAAATGATGCTACCGGTGAGTTGGCTCGTTCTTTAGAGTCGATGTCATGGCGCTTAGTGGATTTAATTCAAGAAAGTGAGCATTTGGCGGATCGTGCACAAGAATCTTCAAAAGCGAAGTCTGAGTTTCTGGCGAGCATGAGCCACGAGATTCGAACGCCTATGAATGGTGTGATTGGTCTACTTGATATTTTGAGTACCAGTAAGTTGGAGGGCCAGCAAAAACATTATCTAAAGCTTGCCCAATCTTCTGCTAAATCACTTTTGAGCCTCATCAATGATATTCTGGATTTCTCTAAGATCGAGTCTGGGAAACTCGCGCTAGAAAAGGTCGATTTCGACATCGTTGAGCTTGTCACTGAGTTTGTAGACGTAA
Organism: Oleiphilus sp. HI0080; assembly: GCF_001635135.1. Taxonomy (NCBI): domain Bacteria; kingdom Pseudomonadati; phylum Pseudomonadota; class Gammaproteobacteria; order Oceanospirillales; family Oleiphilaceae; genus Oleiphilus; species Oleiphilus sp. HI0080. The sequence continues at coordinate 852 of NZ_LWFU01000340.1, read as the reverse complement.
TGTCCCACACCGCGAAAGAAAGCGGTTTGTCGATGCATTTCGAGGCCAGAGGCATGGATAGGCATGGCTGGGTGAATGGCGACCCTGCTCGCTTAAGGCAGATATTTACCAACCTGGTTGGCAATGCATTAAAGTTCACCCACGAAGGGCGAGTCGATTTATTGGTGGTTTTGTCTGAGCACGACCAACAAAGTTGGGTGCGTGTTGAGGTGAGAGACACGGGCATCGGCATTCCTCAAGATAAGCTTGCCAGCTTGTTTGATTCGTTCACGCAAGTAGATGCTTCCACAACGCGCAAGTACGGTGGAACGGGTTTGGGCTTAACCATTAGCAATCAGTTGGCCGTGTTGATGGGCGCTGATGGATTACATGTTGAGAGCGAGCAGGGCAAGGGAAGCTGCTTTTGGTTTGAGTTTCCGACCACCGTTCCTGAGCATCCTCCTGAAATGTGGTTGGAGGAAAACCCTGTTGAGCCGTATGTAAAACCAGAGATCTCCTCTTCAGAGAGCACCAAACGCCGAGTGCTTCTGGTCGAGGATAATGCGGTTAATCAGGTGGTCGCGCAAGCGCTCATTGAGGCCGAAGGGTTTGATGTTGAGATAGCAAATGATGGGCAAGAGGCGCTGGATCTTCTTAACGCCAACCCAGAAGAGTTTGTTGTGGTCTTTATGGATTGTCAGATGCCGGTCATGGATGGGTATACTGCGGCGGGCGCGATTCGTCGCGGAGAGGGCGGTGAGAGTTATAAGGCGGTCCCGGTGATCGCTATGACCGCAAACGCCATGCAAGGTGATCGTGAAAAATGCCTTGATGCGGGTATGGATGACTATATCAGTAAGCCAATAGACGTAG
>NZ_LWFU01000339.1:0-11906 GCF_001635135.1 Oleiphilus sp. HI0080 | reverse complement strand
TATTTAAACAAAGTTGCAGGTGCGAATGGTATTGGTCGAGCTGACTTGGTAGAGAATCGATACGTCGGTATGAAATCGCGTGGTTGTTACGAAACACCCGGTGGTACCGTCATGTTGAAGGCGCATCGTGCAATCGAATCGTTGACGCTGGATAAAGAGGCGGCGCACTTGAAAGACAGCGTTATGCCAAAATACGCGGAGCTCGTTTATAACGGTTACTGGTGGTCACCAGAGCGAAAAGCATTGCAAGCACTGATCGACGAGACACAAACCTATGTGAATGGTGTTGTTCGCATCAAAATGTACAAGGGTAACGTGATTGTGGTTGGTCGTAAGTCTGATGACTCCCTATTCGACGAGAGTATCGCGACATTTGAAGATGACGCCGGTGCATACGACCAAAAAGATGCGGAAGGTTTTATTAAGCTCAGTGCCTTAAGACTTCGCATTGCTGCAGGCCGAGGCCGCGATCAGTCCTAAAGGTTTGATGTTCGCTGTTTTAAAGAGCCGGCCATATTTGAGCCGGCTTTTTTGTGTTCGTTGTTTGTGTTGTGAATTCCTTCCAGTCCGGATCTCTAGATCAGATTAAAACTGTGCTCAAAAATCTTGATTTAAGTTTTGATTTGAGCTCTTAGCCGTATGGAGCGTTGGGTAATAGCGGGTATACTGTTTTCACTTGATCTCAAGGACGGCCATGCTCTACTTATATCCATCTAACAAAACCGAAACCCTAGCTCAAATACTCGCAAAGCTGCAAAGCACACCACCGCTTGCCGACCCTTTCGCATCCGAGATTGTTTTAACCCAAAGCTACGGCATGGGCGTGTGGTTAAAGCAACGTATTTCGGATCATCAAGGCATTGCTTGTATGGTTGATACACAAATGCCGGGTGCTTTTCTTTGGCAGCTGATTGAGTCGCTTGTTTCTGAAAAAAGTGAGCATAGCTCAACCGTTCAGCATTTTGAGAAATCGACCCTGCGTTGGGAAATATTCCGTCTCTTACCGGATCTGATTGATCAACCGGAGTTTGATGGTCTTCGAGCTTATGTCGATTCGCTTGTTGCGCGGTCTGGTCGTTCCGGGCGTGAGCAAAGCCTGTTTCAGGTGAGCGAGATACTTGCGGACAATTTTGATGCCTATCAAAACTACCGTAATGATTGGATCACCGCATGGGAGCGAAGAGAGCCGCTTACTGACAAAGTTAGTGAATTTTCTAGCGCATCAACGCAGCAAGAAGAGGCGTGGCAACGTATAGTTTGGCAGGCCTTGTACCCACAGTTTTCATTCTCAGAGCGACATCATCGTGCTTCTCGATTACGTGCGTTAGAAGTGGTGTTAAACGAGGGTAACTTCGACCGGGCCGTGCTGCCTCAGAGAGTATTTGTTTTTGGGATGGCGGCTATTCCAGTCCAGTGGCTCAACGTCTTCTTAGCGCTTGGTAAGCACATTGATGTGCACTTTTTATTTCAGAATCCCTGTCAGTACTACTGGGGAGACGCGCTCACTGAGCGGCAAAATGCCCTGTATCAGCAGCGTCTCCTTCAGTCCGGTGATGATGCTGTTTTGGCACTGTCGGAGTTCGAACAATATGAGTCCCACCCCTTATTAGCCTCCCTCGGAGAGGTGGGTAAAAATTATCTTGGAGCACTCTATCGCTATGATGAGCAGGATGGTCTAAGTGAGTTTGCGGCGAGTTTGTATGAGTCAAATGCATCAGGGACTGCGCTTGCGCATATTCAGAACGACCTTCTCGAGGGTCGGGTAGAGTGTAACATCGCAGACATCACTGAGCTTGAACTTGACTCATCGATTCGTTTCTCTCGTTGTCACTCGCGTTTGCGTGAGGTTGAGGCGCTGCGTGACTATGTCCTGGATGTGATTGATCAAGACCCAAGTTTCACTTTGCGTGACTTTATCGTCATGGCGCCTGATATTCAGCAGTATGCGCCTTTTATTGATGCCGTGTTTGGAGCTCCGATTGAGTCGCGTGATGGAGGAGAAGCGCGACTTTTTTACGGCCTTTCTGACCACGCGCTAGCTCAAGAGCAGCCAATTATTGAGCAGTTTCTAGCCGTGCTACAGCTCGATAAAAAGCGTCTAACAGTCGATGAGATTTTTGATCTGCTGAGTCTCGATGCCGTGTGTTCTCGATTCGATCTCAACGCCGAGCGTTTGGCTTTCGCGCGTAAGCTTGTTGATGCCTTAAATATTCGTTGGGGGGTGAACGAGTCTCATCGAGATGCTGTGATTGGTTCTAGCCACACAGGGGATAGCCATACTTGGTTGTTCGGCCTAAGACGGGCACTGAAGTCATACCTGGTTGGCGCACCTGATGACCTTAAAGCGGGGTTTATAGAATGTCCCTTACGAAGTGCTGAACAACATGAAGTTCTAGGCATTCTATTACGCGTTGTGGATTTGATTGAAAGTAATGCTGTTGCATTGCGCTCGACAAAGTCGGTTGATGAATGGGCTATTCGCGTTCAACAGGTTTGGTATTCCTGGTTTGATATGAACGCATTAGATGAGTCCTTACGACAACTAGCCGATAAAAGCCTTGATGCGCTTATTGAGCAGGTTGAGGTTAGCGGCTTTGACCAGCAAGTCCCTTTTTCCCTCATATTCGCAGTACTTCAGGCCGAGCTAGAAAAAGAGAAAGTAAGCCAGCGATTTCTATCGGGTCGGATCAACTTCTGTAATTTAATGCCCATGCGCACGGTACCTTTTAAGGCGGTCTGCTTGTTGGGGATGAATGAGGGTGCGTATCCGCGCCATGACATGACGCAGAGTTTTGATCTCATTAGTCAATACCCCGCCCGCTTGGGAGATCGATCCCGACGACGTGATGACCGATATATGTTTCTCGAAGCAATTCTAAGTGCTGAAGATCGCCTATACATCTCGTATAAGGGCTTTGATCCAAAAGATAACAGCGAGTTATTCCCCTCTGTATTGTTATCGGAGCTTCAAGAGCTTTGTGTTCGAAGCTTTACGGATCGGTCCAGTGATGCTGCAAAAGCGCTGGTGAATGCCTGGACCTATCAGCATCGACTTCAACCTTTCCACTCGGCCTATTTTAATGGCTCAGGTATTGAGGATGGATGCTTGCCTCGATCTTTTGCGAATGAATGGTACCCCTTGCATGCACCGATGAACAAAAATGAAATGCCTTCCAGTAACGGAGCTGAATTAGCGCTTGGTCAGGCAGACTTGTTTGAACAGGTGGCGGCTTTGGAAAATGAACCCCCGCACAGCCCCCCGTTGTTTGAATGGCCGGAACAACTAGAGCTCGCAGAGTGGGAGCGCGTATTTGCCAATCCCTTGGCTGCGTATTACTCCGTGCAGCTGGGGGTCAAGAGCGCGCGTTTTATCGACGTGCTCGCAAGTGACGAACCCTTTGCACTTGATGGTTTGCAGACGTACAAACTCGCCAGACAGATGTGTGATGTTTGGTTCAGAGGCGCGTCGCTCGACGACTTCATTCGAAAGCATTCGTTACTTGGTGAGCTTCCGCAAGCACCTGTTGCGCGAGCGTCTGTTGAAGAGATAAGTGCTGACTACGCTGAGTTTTGCTCGCGGATAGAGCCGTTACTTGCTGCACAGCCTGTTCAATTAATGCTTCGTTTACCATCCAGCCTCGCAGAGTCAACCGTGCTCAGCGGTGAGGTCTATATTGGTGATGCCGGCTTGGTAGATGTGCACTTTTCACGCAATCCTGGAAAGTGGTTTTTTGGTGTATGGGCCCGGCACGTTGCTTGGAATGTGTTTCATGCAGAGAACGCTTTGCCTATTCCAGCGACGAGCGTTTGCGTGACGCCGGCCTGGCAGATCGAACTTCCGGCATTAGGTGGCGCTCGGGCGAAGCAATATCTTCAAGAACTGGTTTCATACTTCCATAGCGCGATGCTTGAGCCACGTCCTCTCTTACCGGAAGTGGCGTTTCATTACCTCAGTGGTAAAGATAAAACCCCTCAAGGAGCGTTCAAACGAACGCCGCCGGTAGGAGACTTGGCGGCTTTGTGGGCGCGATATTGCACTTTGTCCGGAAGCGATCAGGATGCGGAGCGGGTTCCTGAATTTGATAACGAGCTTATTTTTACCCAAATTGCGCTTCACACAGATGCGATGAGTCGAAAAGGGGACAACGACGTTGAACCGATTACGCCTTTACCCATGATTGACTTCAGAGAGGTCAAGTAGTGGATAAGCACATGAAAAATTTAGATATTTCGCGTTTTCCACTCGACGGCCTTGCTCTGATCGAAGCCAGTGCAGGAACAGGTAAAACCTTTACAGTTTCGCACCTTGTATTGCGATATGTTCTTGAAAAAAAGTACACGATTGAAGAAGTTTTGGTAGTGACGTTTACGGAGGCCGCTACTCAAGAATTGAGGGTTAGGATTCGGAGTAAGATTGCTGAGTGCACGGCCCTAATTGAGCGTGCGCTAAAGCAAATTGATCCACAGCAAGGCCTTTCGGGAGATGTTTTGGTTGAAGGCGAGTTAAAAGCCTTAGGCGCGGATGACTTGCTTGCACGGATGGTGCTCCGTTCTGAGAATCTCGTTGATGACTTGTTACGTCTCCGGTTGGCAGAGCAAAGTATCGATTTGGCGGAGATTCATACCATTCATGGCTTCTGCCAGAAAGTGGCGCGAGAGCATGCCGTGTTGATGAATCTTCCAAGCGAACAGAGTTTGAAGGAAGACTTAAGGCCTGAATGGCTTGATGCTTGTCGCGATCTTTGGCGAGGAACGATTCTTAAGTTTCCTGAACCTGCATTGAGGTATGTTCGCTCACAATGGCCAACGCCCGACGCGTTGAACAGCAAGATTAGCGTCTTCACGCATCGACAAGCTGATCGGGTGACACCTCAAACCTCTTTGACTAAGGCAGGGCATCAAGATCTAGCAGAGACGCCTTTGGCTTGGTGGTTAACCCAGTACCAAGAGCTTGATGCATGGCACGCATCTTTGGTTACCCTGATCTCTGATCACCTCGCGGATGTGCGACGTGTTGTTGCTGATTCAGACTTAAAGCTTGTCGATAATAAGCTGAAGCGCCTAGAGGCCATACAAGCATGGCTAGACAGCGGCGCAAGCCTAGCGGATATGGCCAAGCTCAAGTTTGATACGTTTTACGAATCGACCATTATAGCGAGTGCTAAAAAAGGCAAGCAGCCGCCTAAGCACCTTTTCTTTGTATCTCTTGAGCAGCTTTTTGAACGTCAGCCAAAAAGCTTAGGCTCGCTCTTTCTTCAGGCTTTTTACGTCGAGGCCAAAGAGCGAGTTGATCAGAAGAAGCGGGAAGAACAATTGCTAGGCTTTGATGATTTGATCCGACAAGTCAACGATGCGGTGCTGAATCCAGACCTTGAGCATGCTCTCGTAGCGCAACTACGTCAAAAATATAGTGTTGCTTTGATTGATGAATTTCAGGACACGGACGCACTGCAGTACCCGATTTTCTCTCGTATCTTCGGAACGGCGGGGCAGGAGGCTTCGCCATCTCATCCTTCGTCACTCGTGCTTATTGGTGACCCCAAGCAGGCCATTTATGGATTTCGTGGCGGAGATATGGCGACGTATCTAAGGGCGCGTTCAGACGTCCTGGCGTCTGACAAAGGCCACGTTTTCACTATGCGGGATAACTGGCGATCCTCAGTTGCGGTGCTTGATGCTTTTAATGCTCTTTATGACAATCACGATAAGCCTTTCTTGGACAAAGGGATTGCTTATGTTGAGGTGCGCTCCGGTACGAATATGCGCAAACCTGAATGGGGCGCTGGGCTGTATATCGATCAGGTATGTAATGAGACAGACGGTGATAAGAAACGCAACAAAGAAGGTACGCAAGATGCGTTAGCGCGCCTTTGTGCAATGCGTCTCGTTAAGTTGCTGGGTGATGCGTCATTGCAGGTTAAGAGCGCAGATATCACGATTCTCGTTCGAGACCGAAATGAAGCCCTGGTTATGCAGCAGCATTTGCTCGCGCAGGGCGTGAAAGCGAGCTTTGATAATCGGCACTCAATCTTTCACACTCCGGAGGCCGTCTCCATCTACAACCTATTGTTCGCCGCTCAAAATACGGCGAGTGAGCGCGCGCTCATGCAGTGTTTGAGTGACCCGTTCTGGGGACTCAGTGATCGGTCCTTAATGGAAATGCAGCAAAATGAAGCGATTTCTTTTTCCTGGACGGAGCGCCTGCGAGAGATTGCACTCCGTTGGCAGGATCACGGGGTTTTATCAGCGGTTCGCTCTGCATTGGTCAGCTTTGGCGCGTTGGAGCATTGGCAAGGTTCAGAGGACCAAGAATTGCTCTGGGAGCGCAAACTCTCCAATGTCGGTCAAATTGCCGAATTACTCCAAGCCCAATCGGCGCGCATTGGCAGCCCTGCAAGTCTCTTGCACTGGTTTGCCCGACAGCTCGAGGAGGACGATTCGACTTTAGGAAAAGAGCGTGAAATACGCCTAGAAAGCGATGATCAGTTGGTGCGCATTGTAACGGTCCACAGTTCGAAAGGTCTTGAATATCCCGTCGTATTTGTCCCCTTTCTATCCTCAGGGAAAAGAGTGTCTGCTCCGGTTTGGTTTTATGATGAGGAGGGGCGCTTGTCTCTCGCTTTAGAGCCTGACGATAGTGAGAAAACCGCTGCCGAAAAAGAGAGTTTGGCAGAGGATTGTCGCTTGTTATATGTTGCATTAACCCGCGCAAAATATCGTTGTTATGTCGGCACGAGTGAGTTTTCAGGGAATGCGCTCAAAACCCATGCGACAGGTTTTGGCTATTTGCTGTTGAATGGCGACTCGCCAGACGGCCTTGAGAAAGGTTGGCTTCGTGATCGGCTAACGGTGCTTGCAGAGCATAAAGAGATCGAATATCAGTTTTGGACTAACGAGGACATACACAATCTGCGTATTGAAGATGCGCCATCTGTGACTCATGCAAGTCCGACATTCTCAGATTTCTCAAAGCGCCTTGCGCCTGACGTGCGCAGTTCTTGGCGCGTTCAAAGCTTTACAGGTTTGATGAATGAGCATCATCGTTTGCATCCGCAATCTCACATGTCTGGCGCTGCGGTACGATCACTCTCACCGCTCAGCCCTACACAGATACATATTCTGAATTTTCCGAAGGGGGCCGATGCGGGTACCTTTTTGCATACTCTTTTTGAGCACATTGATTTTGCAACTGGCCAACTGCTCTCTAAATATGCCCGGTCAGGTGAAAGCCTGCAGCAGCATATTGAAAACCTGTTAATGCGCAAACAGCTTGTCCCTGAGTCGCGCCTCGCCCTTTGGGCTGAATATTTGGCGAGTTGGTTGCAGCGTATTTTAGATCTGGATTTGGGGCAGGGATGGACAGAGGAGCAACTGCACGGCCAGCTAATCATGACCGGTCAAGAGAAACGCCTCTGCTTGGGTGGGCTTTCTCAGTCAGACTATATTGTTGAGGCAGAGTTTCACTTTAAGGTGGGTGCGCTGGCTGCGCCGCAACTGAATGCGCTTTTGCGTTCGTTTCGTGAGGCACTGCCAAGCGTTGGTTTTGAGCACTTCTCAGGCCATTTAAAAGGCGCAATTGATCTAACGTTTCGTCAAGGCGGGCGGTATTATTTGTTGGACTACAAGTCAAATCACTTAGGGTTTGAAGCGAGTGATTATGCCTTCGAGCAACTCGAAGCTGCCATTATTGACCATCGCTACGACCTTCAGTATCTGTTGTACAGCGTCGCGTTACATCGCTTGTTACGGCATCGCTTGGGCTCAGACTATGATTATGATCAACATTTCGGTGGTGTTTACTATTTGTTCCTGAGAGGGATGGAGCTTGTTTCTTCTGGCTCAGATGAAAAGCAGCGTTCAGCGCAGAACAGCAAACGGCGGGATGTGCTGCCCGGCGTCTACTTTATAAAGCCCGAGAAGGACTTAATTCAGCGTATGGACGAATTGCTAGAGGGCAGTATCAATGAATAAAACTGTGTCTTCTAGGCCGGCAAGTGTGGATTTTAAGTTAGGGCGCTTAAAACAGTTGGTTGCCAACGGCGAGAGTCTGTTGCGTTGGATTGATGTGTACGCTGCGGAAAATGCATATACGCGCGTGCTACATGTGCCAAGAGTAACCCAGGATCAGGCCGCCTTGGTGTTCGACTTGGCATTAGTACTGTCTTTTGCAAGTAGTCGCGGCGAGGCAGGGTTAGACCTAGAAGGCTTGCAGCGCTACCGGAGTCTCGTAGTCTTTTCTTGGACATCATTCGACGACCAAACTGAACTCGCAAAGGTTTTGAAGACGCTCGCTGAGACCTTAGATGATGCGCAATTAACGGATGATTCTGGCTCTGACAGTGATAGTGAGGGTGATAGCCATAGTGATGGTGATAGCGGGTGTGACTCGCGCAAACTTCGTTTAGATATTGTTTTTGCCGAAGGGCGATGGTGGCTTGCTCGTCACGCGTCACTTCAGAATACGGTCGAAAAATGGATCAAGACGCGCCTTGATCGTCGAGCGGTCACTATCTCGGGAATGTCGGACCAGATGACACACTATGTTCAGCGTCTGTTTGAGTTTGATGGCAATGATCTAACAGCTAAGGGCAAAGAAGGTAAGAATCCACAAAGAGAAGCGTTTGACCATCAGGCGCTAGCTGCGGCGCATGCCTTGCTTTCAGATTTAGTCTTGGTAAGTGGTGGACCGGGAACAGGTAAAACGACGACCGCGGCCAAACTGATGATCCTGCGACTATTGCAGGAGCAGATTACACAACCAGACAATCAGCCATTACGGGCTGTTTGCCTTGCCCCGACAGGAAAAGCCGCTCAGCGCCTAGCCACCTCTCTTCGAGCTCAAAGTCTGTCCTTGATCGATCGCTTGTCACTTGCTCCTGATTTGGAGCAGGCTTTGATAACAGCGATACCCGATGAAGGGATGACCATACACCGTTATCTCATTGAGTGCGGCAAACCTATGGATGAGCTTTCCTCATTCGTTCGCGTTTCGGATAATCAGCTTGTTTTTGGGGCAGTGAATAACGAAGCGCCTCCAACGCTTGTCGTTATCGATGAGTCTTCGATGATTGATCTTGCATTAATGGAGCGACTAGTCGCTGCGCTTGATGACAAAACATGCGTTGTATTCATGGGGGATCCGTTTCAGTTACCACCAGTTGAAGTAGGGCAAGTATTCTCTGACTGGGTTGCGCGTTTTCGTGGTTTACATACCGGCGAGGAGCAACAGCAACTGCTCGCGACCTATCTACCTTATTCACAACAGCAAGTCGCCGAAGCCATTGCTTACGGGACAAGTGCGAACGTTCAGCCCTATATTGGCCTTAACCCGTTAGTGCAATTGCACAAAAGCTATCGATTTGAAGGTGTCTTGGCTGAGTTGGCCTTGATTGTTCGCGATGGGGCGATGCCACAGCTTGAGGCATTCTGCCTCAATCAAGCCGAACAAGACGTCCAAGTGCATTGGTTAGAAGATCAAGAGCAGGAGTTGTATTTAGCGAATATAGTTCAGGCGTATGCGTTTTACGGAGAGGCCGTTGCTCGCAAAGCGTCATTGGCTGAGTTGCAGGAGGTTTTTGACCGCTATCAGATTTTATGTTCTACGCGATTAGGCCCTCTTGGAACGGTTGCGATCAACGAACGTGTTAATGCGCAGCTCGAAAGGCACTGTTCAAAGCAGTGGAATAAAGATCTGAGCAATCGCTTGTTTCACGGGCAAGCCATATTGATTGAGATGAATTATCCGGCCTTGGATATCTACAATGGCGATGTCGGTTTTGTGATCGAAGATGAGCAGGGGCGAATTACCTTTCAGTTTTACCGTGGTGGGCATCTGCCGCCGCTTGTCGTGCCAAGTCATAAACTTAGTGGGTACTCATTGGCCTATGCGTTGACGGTGCATAAAAGCCAGGGCTCTGAATATCGTTCGGTGGCTGTTGTGGTTGCGCCTTACGCGACAGAGCTAGTTAGTAGACGTCTTCTATATACAGGTGTTACACGAAGCAAAGAGACGCTTTCTCTTTTTGCTCCACGTCATATGTTGTCGGTTCTATTCGAAAGCTAAGGCGATAAGCCTTGCAGTGCTATGGGTCTTCCGTAACGGTGATTGTATAAGAGGGTGCTATGTCTCCAGCAGGCACATTCTTTGAGAATAGTATGCGCATCCCAACGGTGGCGGTAGTTCCCGCACCGGGGTTTGCCAACCCGCTGACAGGGAATGTCGTGTAGGTCTTGTTGTTGTATCGAAACTGGAATGTTTTAAGCGTCACGCCGGAGATGTCGGCATCGTTTGTCATGTTAACCGTAAAGGTTTTATCGCTATCGCTCGACAGTAGAAATTCACCCGCGTTGTATACGCTTCCCAGCACGGTTGTATTGCGCACGCCCTTTACCTCTCCCTTCCAAGTGACTCGAAGCCGTGCAGTTTTGCTGGGGTTTGATATTGCGTCCGGAAATTTATGCGGATTGATCTCTGTTATCGTGATCTCACTATGAGAAGGGGCTGAGAAGAATGCGCCAAATAACAGTATAAAAAACGCGAGTCGCATTTTTTGCAAAGTGGTCATGCTTTCCTTTGAATAATCGTTCGCGAGGGGTGGTTGGTTCTTATTTATACAGTTTGTTCTTTATCCTTGCTTCTTTCAATCGATCGTTGCCTCTCTAAATAAAATGTATAAAAACCACGCTATATTTCGTTGTGTATCTGAAAAAGTCGCAAAAAATCAGCTTTTATTACGCAGCTGAATACTCTGAAACATCCCGCCAACAGCTTGTTACACACAGATACAAAATAGGCTTTTTTTCTTCGTGCAGAATCTCTGAGTTAGCTACTCTGAAATTAAGCGCAAACGAAATGCAAAACATTTTAAAACACGCGCTGCTTACAACCAAGCGATCTAACCGATGCGCGGTTGAAGTGGTCAAAAGCCACGTCATACATTGTCTATCTAACGACTGCGCAAACCGCAAAGTTAGGGGCAAGAGAAAAGACAGTAAGTGCGAAAGTAGTAAACATGAAGGTTCCTCAGCACCAAGTAAAAGCAAAGGTGTAGGAGAAACAATAAAAAGATGGCGTCGAACATATCGCCACATAAAAATTAATTCAGCAATACGTGTAGTAGACACATAAATAAATATAATTCGGAGATACTATCCATGAAAAATACATTCAAAAAAGCAGCAATCGCAGCAACTCTAGTTTCAGGTCTTGGCGCTGGTATGGCACAAGCAGATACTTTTCAGGCGCTACTTACAATCGTTGAGCCGCTTCAGTTGACTGAGACTACTCAGATGAACTTGGGCCAGATCGATGCATCAGGTGACGGCGTAACATGTACTCTAGCAGCTGGTGGTTCACGTTCTGGTACTGGTTGTTTTGACGCAGCAACAAATGGCATTGAGGGTGTGATCGGCGTAGCGGGTACAGATGGTCTTACATTTGACATTGCGATTGCGGGAACATCTTCAAATGGTATGACTTTCGTACCAAGCATGATTGATAACGGTGAAGCGGCAACAACGTTGACGGGTGTAACGCTTCAAGCATCACACGAGTTGACCTTAGGTGGTACCTTGACTGTAGATACTGCAGCGACTGCAGCGGCAAGTGGTGCAACATCAATCGATTACGATGTGACTGTTACATATAACTAAGCGATTTGGTTATAGCTATAAAAGAAAAGGCGCCTTAGGGCGCCTTTTTTTGTTTTTATCCTTGTCGTTTTTACCATCTGTTAATCTGCTGAAAAATAGTTTGAATTCAATAGCTTTTGATCCAAACTTAAATTGAATCGATAAAAAAATGCCGCGCTTCAAAAATAGATCGCAGGCCGTGTGAAGGGGGGGCGATTACCTCCGCGCAATATAAAAAATATAAAAGAAAAAACCATAAGTAGTACAACAACTAG
>NZ_LWFU01000338.1:0-11543 GCF_001635135.1 Oleiphilus sp. HI0080 | reverse complement strand
CAATGTAAACCGAACAGCCGGGCGGCAAGAGTATAGAACGCGCTTCAATCTCCCGATCAAGACCAGAAACCTGGATCGACATAACGCCCTCCAGAGACAGACACAGCGTCGCTGCCCCTTGCAACAAGTGAAGAGGTTCATCCAAACGCCCCAAATAAAGCGTCCGTTCCTTCCAAAGATAGAGCAAAGATTTACTGTTCATATTGTTATTTTTAAATAGCAATCGCCTACAAAATCAGACTAACGCGTCATAAGAAATTAATCACATTAGATCGTGTTATTCGTGACCTTAAACTCAAATCATCACAAAAAACCAGAAGAGCATCAGTTTCTACAAGCGCTCACTATTTAAGCAGCTCTATGCTGTGCGCCACTGATGTTGTGAGTTCAGTATAAAAATAAATATGAGGACACGATCAATGAAGAAGCTTAAGAAAACCCTAGCCCTAACAGCTGCACTAACCTGCGCATCTGTTGCTCCTGCACAGGCAGGCTGGTTTACCGATTTATTTGATAACAAGGAAGCAGATACTAAGCACCCCATGATGCTGGTACCTGGAATTTTTGCCTTCGACAGCATTTCAATTGTTGATTACTGGCACCAGATCCCGGGCCACCTTGAATCAGAAGGCGGAGAAGTCTATGTTGCGGCGATTAACGCTTTTGACAGCTCTGTTGGACGAGGCGAAGACCTGATTGAGCAACTGGAAAACATCAAAGCCGCATCAGGCGGCAGTATCCATAAGTTTAATCTACTTGGGCATAGTCAGGGAGGCATCACCTCTCGCTATGTAATGGAAACCCGTCCCGATCTCGTTGCTTCGGTCACCACAATTCATACACCCAACAAAGGTACTCCAGTTGCAGACCTTGTGAATAGCGCATTTCCACCAGCAACAATTGGAGGCACTCTGTTCTCAGCCTTTGCCAACACCGTCGGCGATCTTGTTAACCTGCTTTCTGATAACACCAAAGACAAAGCCGATATTTTCGCAATGCTCAGCGAATTTACCGAAGCTGGATCTGCCCAGTTTAATGCGACCTATTCACATGGAGTGCCGGCGACAGCTTGTGGCGGCGGCGACCAAGTTGTAAACATCAATGGCAACGACATCCGCCTCTATTCTTGGAGCGGCGATCGAACAGCCACCACCGTATCGTTTGACATTTCAGATCCGTTATTCGGCATTACCACATTGGCATTTCTTGGCTCAGGCGAGCGTAACGACGGTATTACTGGCGTATGCTCATCGCATTTCGGTAAGGTAATTAAGGATAGCTACAACTTAAATCACCTCGATGCGAACAATCACGTGTTTGGTTTGACCAACATCTTTGAAACAGATCCAAAGACAATCTTTAAAAATCACGCCAAGCGCTTAAAGAACGCTGGCTTGTAAACTTTTAATGAGCGCAGTTCTCTGCGCTCATTCCCCCTTACCTTTAGATGCATTTGTGGTTTTTTTGATAATGGTTAACGAAACGGAAAAACAATCTTCATGGGCGGCCCGTGCTCTGCACTCGCATTTGGCCATCAAAACCACAGTCGCCATCTCCGTTACCTTTGCGGCTATTTTCATTATCTCGCCCGGCGTATTTAAAAGTGACCAACGCAATACAAATCAACAGCAAGGGATAGCAAGCACTGTTGTCACTGCGGAGCAGGCAAAATCGATTAACGCAGCACTGCATCAACAGCCAGTAAACCTTGATGAGGAAGCACTTGCATCGCCAGAATCTATTGCAGGCCTAGACTACGCACTTTCTCATCTAATCGATGATCAAGGCCATCTAGTTCCCTCACGATCCATCCGCCATATGTTCGACTCATACCTAACTGCACTTAATGAAACAGACCTTGAAAGTATCATCAAACTCATCCAGGCAGAAATAAATGAGACCTTTTCTGAACCGGCTCGTAGCGATGCGCTCTCACTATTGAAACGCTATCTTGACTATAAAATTGACCTTATCGATTTTGAAGAGGAATTTTCGACTACCAATGAAAATGGGAGTGATCTTGAAAGAATCATCGCAAGCCAACTAGCTCTGAAGGAGTTTCGCACGAACTTTTTCAATCACAGTGAATACGAGAGTTTCTTTGAAGAAGACGATGCACATAATGCCTTTATGATCGAACAGATGCGCATCAATCAAGACGAGCAACTTAGCACTAAGGAAAAGGCTCAAAAACTGGATCAAGCCCTCAGCCTATTACCCGAATCAAGCTTAAAAAGCCGAAAACGTATGCTCTCTCACACTCAGTTACGGACAGAAGTTAGCCAAATACGAGCGAACGGCGGAAGCGAAGATGAAGTCTTCGCTGCCCGCGAACAGGCGCTTGGTGCGCAGGCTGCAATAGACCTAAGAAAGCTCGATGAGCAGCGAGCTTCATGGCAAGACAAACTTGGCATATTCTCTCACGCGCGCAATCAAATCTTGAGCTCGAGCATGACCGAAAGCGATCAGAACAAAGAAATCGAAAGATTGCTGGACGAACAGTTTGAGGCAAGTGAGCACAAGAGAGTCATCGCTTTAATGAACGACGGACGCCTCAAGTAAACGCAACCTAGAGATAAGACGAAACCCTCCAAATTTTTCTTGCCTAACAGATTAGAAATCTCTATATTGCAAATACGAATTATTATTATTTGCAATATAGAGGCACATCATGAAACCGACATACCTTCTTTCAACCCTAGTCCTTTCTCTCAGCATTGGCTCGGCCGCATACGGCGAGCAGCCGGAGCACTTTAAAGGCAAGACATTTACGGAGCTTTCTCAAGCTGTGGCCGTTTTTAACGATTACAACCAGCGCTTTGAAGATAAATTGAACGGGGAACTGGACTCCCTTGCACTGCATGAGATCCACGAATTGACCTACACCATGGAAGACGCTTTGGCTTTCATCACCAGCTCAATGTATACCGTAGCCGAAGATCTGGAGGCCGTGCATCAGGCAACTGAATACGCAAATGCCGATAAAGTTCGCGAAAGCGGAGCCAGGTACCTTAACGCATCACGCCAAATCATTAAGTAAGAGGCATTAAAAAGGGAGGCGACAAACCTCCCTTTGCGTTAAAAATTCCAACTATTTGCGTTTCAGTAAGGCATATTTACCTCTAAAACGCGCACAGGCTTTTCCCTCAGAATTGTTCGCAACCACGTCCAGTTCAAACACCGCTTTACCATGCCGCTCGAAGCTCTCTTTAAAGTGTTGAAGTGATTCTTCATCTGGAGATACCGCCTCTGCGTGGAGATCCTCATTAAGCGGACGCAGATATTCGATCTCGGCTTTCGCAACAACCAGCTCACCATCGAGCCCTAGTTCTTGCGCCTTGATAGAGCTCATACCCCACGCTGTCGAAACACATAAGACATAAATACTGCCACCAAACGCCGTACCCTTATCGTTGATATTGGGTTCTAGCGGCGCCTTAAAAACCAGTTTTTCGCCATCATAAGAGTGCACGGAGATCTCCGCCGCACGCGCCAAAGGCACATTGAGCATAAAGAAATCCTGCAAGGCTCGGCTGGCAATCTCGTGTTGTGAACGGGTGAAGTGCTTAGTCATATCGTGTTCCGGTCAATCTTTGCTAATACTCGCTATACGCTTACAAAAAAGGAGCTCACATGAGCTCCTTTTTCACGAAAGCCGCGAGCGATATATCATACCGCTAGCGCGCTATTTGATCAGCTAAAGTTAGACTTCAGCGTCAGCAACAACGTCTTTCATCGTCAACTTGATACGACCACGGTTGTCAACATCAAGGACCTTCACTTTAACCATCTGACCTTCAGAAAGCACGTCTGTCACGTTCTCGATACGCTCTTCAGCAATTTGCGAGATGTGAACCAAACCATCTTTACCAGGTAAGATATTAACGAATGCTCCAAAGTCGACGATGCGCTCAACTTTACCTTCGTACACCTGGCCAACCTCTGCTTCTGCAGTGATTGCCATGATCTTGTTGATGGCAGCTTGTGCGCCGTCGTTGTTTTCAGCGTAAACGCGGATTGAGCCATCGTCTTCGATGTCGATCGCAGCACCAGTCTCTTCAGTGATAGAACGGATAGTCGCACCACCTTTACCGATAACGTCGCGAATCTTGTCAGGGTGAATCGACAAAGAATGCATCGCAGGCGCTTTATCTGAAAGGCTCTCACGTGGGTTGTCGATAACCTTGTTCATTTCACCGAGAATGTACAAACGAGCATCTTGAGCCTGCTTAAGCGCAATGGTCATGATCTCTTCGTTGATACCTTCAATCTTGATGTCCATTTGAAGTGCTGTAATACCTTCATCAGTACCAGCA
This sequence comes from Oleiphilus sp. HI0080, assembly GCF_001635135.1. Taxonomy (NCBI): domain Bacteria; kingdom Pseudomonadati; phylum Pseudomonadota; class Gammaproteobacteria; order Oceanospirillales; family Oleiphilaceae; genus Oleiphilus; species Oleiphilus sp. HI0080. The sequence goes on along the minus strand of NZ_LWFU01000338.1, from coordinate 7,227 downwards.
ACTTTAAAGTCCATGTCACCAAGGTGGTCTTCGTCGCCAAGGATGTCTGTAAGAACTGCGAAACCTTCGCCTTCCTTAACAAGACCCATCGCGATACCAGCAACTGGTGCAGCGAGTGGAACACCCGCATCCATCAATGCCAAGCTTGAGCCGCAAACAGACGCCATAGAGCTTGAGCCGTTCGATTCAGTGATTTCTGAAACGATGCGCACTGCATACGGGAATTCTTCCTCGTTAGGCATAAGCGCTTGAACACCACGCTTCGCAAGACGACCGTGACCAATCTCACGACGACCTGGCGCACCCATACGACCACACTCGCCTACAGAGTAAGGAGGGAAGTTGTAGTGCAACATAAAGTGTTCTTTGGTATCGCCTTCAAGTGTGTCAACGATCTGTGCGTCACGCGCTGTACCAAGAGTAGTAGCAACGATTGCCTGTGTTTCACCACGGGTAAACAATGCAGAACCGTGCGCATTTGGCAGAACGCCAACTTCAACAGAAATTGGACGAACCGTGTCGTTTGCACGGCCATCGATACGAGGTTCTTTTGCAATAATACGGCTACGAACAACCTGCTTCTCAAGCTTGCTGAAGTACGCTTTAACGTCTTCTTCGCTTGCAGCGCCTTCTTCGCCTGTTGCGATTGCCGCAACGGCTTGGTTGCGCAACTCAGAAAGCGCGCTGTAACGCTCCATTTTGTCACTTGTGCTGTAAGCCTTGGTAATGCCCTCTTCGAACTGAGACTTGATAGCATCAGCTAGAGTCGTATTCACTTCTGGAGCAGCCCATTCCCATTGCTCAGTGCCAACTTCGGCAGCAAATTCTTTAACTGCTGTTATCACTGCTTGCATCTCTTTATGCGCAAACAATACCGCACCTAGCATTTCGTCTTCAGTAAGCTCTTTCGCTTCTGATTCAACCATCAGTACCGCGTCTTGTGTACCTGCGACAACCATGTCTAGAAGAGAATTACGGATCTCTTCGTTCGTCGGGTTCAGCGAGTAACCATCTTCATCAGTGAACGCAACACGCGCTGCACCGATTGGGCCTGCAAATGGAATACCTGAAATGGCGAGTGCCGCAGAAGTACCGATCATTGCCGCGATATCTGGATCTTGCGTTTTGTTTGCAGACATAACCTGACAAACAACCTGAACTTCGTTTACAAAACCATTTGGGAATAGCGGTCGAATTGGACGGTCAATCAAGCGCGAAGTAAGCGTTTCTTTTTCGCTTGGACGATTCTCACGTTTGATGTAACCACCAGGGATTTTACCAACCGAGTATTGGCGCTCTTGGTAGTGAACAGAAAGAGGGAAAAAGTCCTGACCAGGCTTTGCTTGCTTCGACGCAGTCACTGCGACTAATACACACGTATCATCGATTGTAACCATCACAGCGCCTGCAGCTTGTCGTGCAATGCGCCCTGTTTCTAGCGTGACGGTTGAGTTTCCATATTGAAATTGTTTAGTTACCGGATTCACATCGGCTCCTTTACGTTATTTACTGACTAAAAGGTCGCTTCACACATCACTACAACTAAAGCTTTATGCTTGAATGCTCTTTTAACGGATTTAGGTCTACTTGTTCCCAACTCGACGAAAAGCACTCAGCGATAAAACTTTACTGCAACGCTGCAAAACTCCCTACTTGATAAGCCCCACCCATGCGGGGCACTACTAAAAATACTTTATCTTATCTGCAACGCAAGATCGCGATGCCTTTAAAACGAAAATACCGGAGCGCTCACAGAGCGCTCCGGTACTACAACTACCTTTGGGTTTGGCTTAAAACCATAGACCCTATCGATCTCAACGTAACGATAATAGCGATTATCGACGTAGACCTAGACGACCAATCAAAGAAAGGTAACGATCTGCATCTTTTCCTTTCAAATAGTCTAGCAACTTACGACGCTGGTTAACCATACGGATAAGACCGCGACGTGAGTGGTGATCCTGTTTGTTTGACTTGAAGTGACCTTGAAGCTTGTTGATATTGTGCGTCAACAAAGCAACCTGTACTTCAGGAGAACCGGTATCACCTTCAGCTTGTTGGTAATCTTTAAGAATTTCTGCTTTTTCAGCTGCACTTAGTGCCATGATATTTTCCTCAATATGCTAAGTTAAAACCCAGAAACCGCGCATACGTACAGTTTAGGGCTAATACCTATTGGCAAGCGTCTTACGACTCCGCCATAAAATTTAAAAGCCGTTTTGGCTTGGCTTCACCGTCGTTAACTTCTACTACGCCGGCAAACAACCATTCTTCACCAAGCGCACTCGCCTTGGCGATATTCAAAATTGGCCCAACTAAATCCTCTACAGCTTGCTTTGGCGCATAAACACGATGCAGGCCAGAGTTTTCAGCGGGCGATATTCTAACCGGTTGCCCTTGCAATAGCGACCTTGTTTGGGAATTATTTACACTAATATGCGGTAAATTTGGTAACAAAATGTCTATCGGCTGAAGAAACGCATCAAGATGCTCAATCTTGCCTTCCAGGCTTTTCAGATCCTCAAGCGTCACCGTCTCTGATAACTCGAAATGCCCCGCCCTAGAGCGCCGTAACATAGAGACGTGAGCACCACACCCTAGCTCAAGACCAATATCTTCAACCAAAGAACGGATATACGTGCCCTTGGAGCACTCAACATACAAAGACAAAGTGTCTCTGGTCACGTCATCAAGGCGGAGTGTTGGCACGTTAATCGGCCTTGCTTCTCTTTCTACCGTTATCCCTTTTCTAGCCCACTCATAGAGTGGGCGCCCCTGATGCTTTAGTGCGGAATACATGGTGGGAACTTGCAATGTCTCACCACGAAATTTCTCTAGAACGGATTCAACAATCTCTTTATTTAAAACAGGCAGGTCACGCGTTTCGACAACCTCACCTTCACTATCACCGCTTTCGCGAATCTCGCCAAGTTGCGCTGTTGTATAATACGCTTTATCCGATTCAAGAAGATATTTGGCAAACTTGGTTGCCTCACCAAAACAAATTGGCAAAACACCCGTCGCGAGGGGGTCTAAAGCCCCGGTGTGACCTGCACGACGAGCATCGTACAGCCATCGAACCTTTTGTAGAGCGCCATTACTCGTGATATCTAAAGGCTTGTCGAGTAACAGCACACCATCTAAAAGTCGACCTTTTTTACGCCTCCCCATACAGCAACAGCGACTTAAACGTCGTCTGATTCTTCAGAAGAAGACGTTGAGTCTTTCTTACGCGCTTTAGTGATCAACGCATCAAGCTTACGACCATGACCGACCGAGCTATCAAAATGAAAGCGCAATTGAGGAATGGTGCGCAGCTTGATCATTTTGCCCAACTGACTGCGCAAAAAACCAGCCGCAGAATTCAATGCTTTCAGCGTCTGCTTAACAGAATCTGAGTTAGCATCGTTTTCCTCAAGCGTGAGCAAGGTGATGTAAACGTCGGCGAAACCGAGGTCACGCGCAACATTAACATCATTTATCGTCACCATTCCGACACGAGGATCTTTCATCTCGGTACGAATCAAAGTCGCCAAATCCTTTTGAATTTGATCGCTAATTCGATCAGTACGGCTAAATTCTCGTGCCATTCAGGTACTCCTACTCGTTACTGCTTATGCCAAGGTACGTGCGATTGATACTTTATCGAAGACTTCGATCTTGTCTCCAACTTTCACATCGTAGTTCTTAACACCGATACCACATTCCATTCCGTTACGAACATCATTCACATCGTCTTTAAAGCGTCTAAGTGACTCAAGCTCACCCTCAAAAATCACGATATCATCTCGCAAAACACGGATTTTCTTGTTTCGGTAAATTGTGCCTTCAATCACCATGCAGCCAGCGACTTGGCCAAACTTAGGCGACTTGAACACATCACGCACTTCGGCAACACCGACAATATCTTCACGGAATTCAGGAGCCAACATTCCACTAAGCGCTTGCTTAACGTGATCGATGATTTCGTAAATAACGCTGTAGTAACGAAGATCTAGACCTTCCTCTTCAATAATCTTTCTTGCTTGCGCATCCGCACGAACATTAAAACCAAATACTACTGCATTGGTTGCAAGCGCCAAACTCGCATCAGTACCGGTGATACCGCCAACACCACTACTCACAATCTTGACCTGAACTTCATCGTTTCCAATGTCATTTAATGCAGCTGTCAACGCCTCAAGAGAGCCACGAACATCTGTTTTAAGGACAATGTTTAGCGTTTTAACTTCATCAGAGCCCATGTTTGCGAACATATTCTCTAGTTTCGCCGCCTGCTGACGCGCCAAACGATCTTTACGTTGCTTGTCCGCACGGAACTCAGCCACCTCACGCGCCTTGCGCTCATCAGCAACAACAACAAAATCATCACCTGCGTCAGGCGTGCCGTTCAGACCAAGAATCTCAACTGGAATAGAAGGGCCAGCCTCTTCGGTTGCACGGCCAGCTTCATCCATCATGGCTCTAACACGCCCATAGAATGTGCCCGCAATGACGATATCGCCACGCTTAAGCGTACCATTCTGAACCAGAACTGTAGCGACAGCACCTCGACCTTTATCGAGACTAGATTCAACAACAACGCCTTTCGCTGGGGCCGATGGAACCGCCTTCAACTCGAGCATCTCTGACTGGAGCAAAACGGCATCCAGCAGTGCATCAATACCGTCTCCCGTATGAGCTGAAACAGGGACAAACTGCACGTCACCACCCCAATCTTCGGGAATAACGTCTTTTGCTGCTAGCTCATTTTTTACCCGATCAGGATCGGCAGCTTCTTTGTCCATCTTGTTAACCGCAACAACGATCGGTACACCTGCTGAACGAGCATGCTGAACCGCTTCTTCAGTTTGCGGCATCACGCCATCATCAGCTGCAACAACAAGAATAACGATATCTGTACTCTGAGCACCACGCGCTCGCATTGCAGTAAATGCTGCGTGTCCGGGTGTATCTAGGAACGAAATCATTCCGTGGCCAGTCTCTACATGGTAGGCACCGATATGCTGCGTAATACCACCAGACTCTCCCGCAGCAACTTTTGCTCGACGAATGTAATCAAGCAAAGACGTCTTACCATGATCGACATGCCCCATAACACTGACAACTGGAGCTCGGGGCCGCTCTTCGCCTTCGTAATTAATTCCTTCAATCAAGGCAGTTTCAATCGCATCTTCCTGGAACAACTTCACTTTATGGCCCAACTCTTCAACCACGAGCGTTGCTGTTTCCTGATCGATTGTCTGGTTCTGCGTCGCCATAACGCCGAGCCCCATAAGAGTCTTGATAACCTGTACTGCCTTTAACGACATCTTGTCAGCTAGCTCGCTAACAACAATGCTTTCACCAATAGATACTTCTTTCACAACGGGGGCACTCGGTTTTTCGAAGGCATGCGTCTTCTTACGCTTCTTCGCCTTCAGTTTACGAGGCTGAATTTCTTCCTCGATTGCATCCTCATCAAGGATCGTCTTCGCCGCATTAACTGCGTGAATATCAATTTCTTCTTCACGCTGGCGAGGTCCACGATGACCAGCGGACTTCTTGTGCTTGTTCCGCTTGTCATCAGAACTATCATCACGCTCTTCATGACCCTTTTTCTTGGAACGCTTCTTCGCTTTGTCTGCCTCAGACTCAGGGGCAGGGGCAACGCTTTTCGGACCAGGCTTGGCATTTTGCTTGCTGGCTGTTTCTTCTGCCACGCGCTTCGCCTCAGCTTCAGCTTTTGCTTTTTCCTCTTCTTCACGTTGCTTGGCTATCGCATCTCTACGAGCCGCATCTTCGGCCTCTTGCTTCGCTGCGATTGCATCCTGTTCAGCTTTCTGTTTCTCAAGCTCTACGCTTGCTTCTGGACGCTTAACATAGGTCCGCTTCTTACGCACCTCAACATTAACCGTCTTGGTTTTGCCCTGACCACCGCTCATCTTCAGCGTTGTTTGCGTTTTGCGCTTCAACGTAATGCGTTTCGGTTCAGAATCCGCCTCACCATGAACACGCTTTAAGTGCGCAAGAAGCTCTCGTTTTTCATCAGGTGACACAGTACCATCTGCTCCACGTGCATCGAGTCCTGCGTCAACAATTTGCTGCAGAAGACGCTCTATCGGCGCACCGATATCTTCCGCTAGCTGTTTAACTGTTACATCTGACATTACTATATTTCTCCCGACTCGACGTCTCTTAGTCTTGGCTCTCTTCAAACCATGGTGCACGAGCTGTCATGATAAGTTCACCGGCACGTTCTTCAGTCATGCCCTCCACTTCCATCAACTCATCAATTGATTGCTCTGCTAGGTCTTCCATCGTAATTACGCCGCTACTTGCAAGCGTTAGCGCCAAGTGACGATCCATTCCTTCCATATTCAACAAGTCTTCAGCCGGCTCACTTCCTTCCAGCTTCTCTTCTGTTGCTAGCGCCTGATTCAACAAGGCGTCTTTTGCACGACGACGCAACTCTTCAACGATATCATCGTCAAACGCATCGATCGCCAACATCTCTTCTAAAGGTACGTATGCTACTTCCTCGAGAGTTGTGAAACCTTCATTAACCAATTCAACGGCTAATTCTTCATCAACATCTAAGGCTTTAACGAACTGATCTACATACTTACCAACTTCTTCTTCCTGCTGCTTACCCGCTTCCTCTTCCGACATCACGTTCAGCTCCCAACCGGTGAGCTGAGCTGCCAAACGCACGTTCTGACCGGCTCGACCGATCGCCATCGCAAGATTTTCATCAGAAACAGCAACGTCCATAGAATGCGTATCTTCATCAACAACGATCGATGCAACCTCGGCCGGCGCCATTGCATTGACCACAAGTTGAGCTGGGTTGTCGTCCCAAAGAACGATATCGATACGCTCGTTGCCAAGCTCACCTGAGACAGCCTGCACGCGCGCTCCACGCATACCCACACATGCGCCAACAGGATCAATACGCTTATCATTGGTCTTGACCGCGATTTTTGCACGCGAACCTGGATCTCGCGCTGCACCACGAATTTCAATGACTTCCTCGGAAATTTCAGGCACTTCGATGCGGAACAACTCGATAAGCATTTCTGAAGCTGAGCGGCTAAGGATCAATTGTGGACCACGAAGATCCTGACGAATCTCGAGCAATAACGAACGAACCCGATCGCCCATTCGAAACACTTCACGACCAACCAAGTTTTCACGAGGAAGCAGCGCTTCGGCATTATTCCCCAGATCAACAATCACATTATCACG
>NZ_LWFU01000337.1:0-9634 GCF_001635135.1 Oleiphilus sp. HI0080 | reverse complement strand
ACCCGCCCTCTTGACGCTCACCAAACCAAAGGTTGTATACTGACCCTCACAACAACAAAAAACGCATCAAAAGGTACTGGTATGCCAAATCAAAAAATGAAGGCCGTTGGGTTTACCCGTCACCTTGCGATTTCAGATCCCGAGTCGCTGCAAGACCTTGAAATCACGACGCCAAAAGCATGGGCGCATGACTTGCTCATAAAAGTTGAGGCGGTCAGCGTAAATCCGGTAGATACAAAGTTGCGCGGACGAGCGGATCCAGATCATTCTGAACCGAAGGTGCTGGGTTTTGATGCGGTTGGAACAGTCGTTCAAGTTGGTGATGCATGTCGTGGTGTTAAAGAGGGTGATCGCGTTTACTATGCGGGTGACGTTACGCGACAGGGTACCAATAGTGAATATCACCTAGTTGATTGGCGGGTTGTGGGTCATGCTCCTACTAAATTAAGTAGCGCTCAGGCGGCTGCAATGCCATTAACCTCCCTTACGGCTTGGGAGGCCCTTTTTGACCGTATGGGTGTTAGCTTAGAGGCAGATAACAGCGATAAAACGATCTTGGTTATCGGCGGTGCAGGCGGCGTTGGGTCTATCGCGTGTCAAATCGCCTCCAAAGTTGCTGGTTTGAAAGTAGTGGCGACGGCGAGTAAGCGTGGTTCCATTGAGTGGTGCGTTAAAAACGGCGCAGACCATGTTGTGAGTCATTACGATGATATCAAGCAGCAAATGTCGACGCTGGGATATAAAGAGGCTGATTTCATCCTCTGTTGTAACGGCACTGATCAACACTTTGACGCCATGTGCGACATCATCAAACCGCAGGGCAGCATCTGCTGCATTGTCGACAATACCTCGCCACTAGCAATGAACAAACTCAAAGCCAAATCTGCCAGCTTTAGCTGGGAATTTATGTTCACCCGCGCCATGTTCAAAACGCCCGACATGATCGAACAACACCACATACTCTGCGAAGTCTCCCGCCTGCTCGATGAAGGTATCCTTCAAAGCACGCTTCAAGAGACGGTTACGCCCATCAATGCGACCAACCTGCGCTACGCCCATCAAAAGCTCGAGAACGGGGAAATGATGGGGAAACTCGTCCTCGAGGGGTGGGAGTAAGTTTTTAGCGAGAGGGAGTAAGCTCTCCCTCTTGTAGCAAGTAGCATCCTGCTGCGACATTTCTAACCACTCTGTTCATGCGCGGTTACCTGACCAACACCTTTGTAGCGAGCAGCATCCTGCTGCGATTATTATTTGGTAAAGGTTTATCGCATTCTTTTCTGGTTTTTATGTTCTTTCTTTCTTGCTGGCCTTATACAAGTTTCGCCTTAAGGCGACTTAGGTATTCTGTTCAAGTTTCGACCTGAAGGCCGAGTCAGGGTCTTTGTCTCGCCAAAGACCCTGACACCCCAAAGGCGCCCCGGTGCCCCAGGGCATACTCTCTCGCTGCGCGATTCACCTAAAAGCTCTGCGCCGCTCGACGGGATTTATCCCTTCGATGACATAATTGTGTTTACGAGACTTCGATGTGTATTGGTGTGTCGAAAAGCTTGAACGGAGTAATTCCGCTTTCGCGAAGGGCGAGAGTCGTGGCATTTTGCCGCGCACGAAGAAACCCCGAAAACACAATCGCAGAAACATGCTGCTATCTACAAAACACCGCAAGTTCATCGAAGCCTCGAAGGCACTGAAAGATATCGAAGGGCCTATTCCCGTCCAAAGAGAAGCGTAGCGGAGCTTTGCGGGTCGCCTTTAGATTGTTAAGACCTTTGGCGAGTCAAAGATCTTAACCCGTCTGCCGCGCGGAAGCGGCGGATAAGAAGACGTAAACAGCGAGATCACAAAAGAAGAAAAACCCGTCTCAAAGACGAAATCTGCATGTCACCAACAAGAAAGAACAGCGAAAGCCCCTGGCTGTGGAAGCCCCTAAGTCGCATAGAGGCGAAACTTGGATAGGGCCATCAAGAATGAATATGAAAAAAAGCAAAGCTCTTAAAAAAACAAGCTAAACCAAAAAAACTCCCTGCGCTAAAACCTTCAATCCAAAGCCCGCCCTCAACCAAAAAACCTTAAATAACCAAACCGTAACTAACATCCCCCCTACGCCCACAAACCACCTGTAGTACACTTTACCTATACAAAAGTGCTTGCTGACCCTGCATGCACAAAGCATCACCACAACATAAGAATATTCTTCATGGAACGACTTACACGCATACTATCTTTTCTTGTCCCCATGCTCGTTTTCTGTCTTGCTTTGCCAGTCAAAGCGCTTGAGGTGACTCCAGAGATGATCAACCAGTTCATGACCATGAACCCCGCGCAAAAAGAAGCGTTGGCCGCACAATATGGCGTGAACCTTTCAGATATTACAGGTGGGTCTGGTGGCTCGAGTGCGCCGGCAGAGGCAAAGCAAGAAGTTTCTGTCTTAACAAGAGAGGGGCAAGAAAACCCCTATAACCAAGAGCAAAAGCCGCAACCGATTGAGACCACGGAAGAAGGGCAGTCTACAAGTCGTTATCAGGCAGGTAGGTTGGTGCCCTTCGGTTATGAGCTTTTTGCCGGGGCGCCTAGTACTTTTGAGCCGGTTAACGACATTCCCGTTTCAAGTGACTATGTCCTTGGTCCGGGCGATAACGTCAAGGTGCAGCTCTATGGTAAAGAAAGTAAAAGCTACGATTTAAGTATCGACGCTGAGGGTAAGGTGTATTTCCCAGAATTGGGTCCGATTTCGTTGGCTGGCCTTAGCTTTGACGAGGCGAAAGCGAAGCTGAGTAGTGAAGTTTCTAAGCGCATGATCGGCATGAAGTCCTCTATCTCGATGGGTCAGCTTAAGTCAATCCGAGTTTTTGTGTTGGGTGAGGCCTATGTGCCTGGCAGTTATGTAGTGAGCTCGCTCTCTACTATTACCAATGCGCTGGTATTGAGTGGCGGTATCAGCGAAACCGGATCACTGAGAAATATCCAACTCAAGCGCAGGGGAGAGCTAGTACAAACGCTCGATCTATATAAGCTGTTATTGGAAGGTGATACCTCGAATGATGCGGCATTGCGCTCGGGTGATGTGGTATTCATTCCTCCTGTTGGCGATACTGCGGGTATTGATGGTGAGGTGCGTCGTCCCGCGATCTATGAGTTTCTTCCGGGTGAAACGTTAGCCGATTTGGTTGCTTTTGCCGGTGGCCTAACGCCGTCGGCTTACACTAAAAAAAGCACGCTTGAGCGCATTATTAATAACGAGCAGAAAACCGTTATTAACTACAGCGAAGAAAACGCCAAGTTAAAAGATCAGCCGGCACAAGCTGGCGATTTGCTGCGCATTGCTTCTGTGCTTGAGAAGGTTGAGAACACCGTTGCGGTTCGTGGACATGTGTATCGCCCGGGGATACAAAACTGGCGTGAAGGTTTGCGACTTAGCGATGTCATTAGTTCTGTGGACCAGCTTAAGCCTGGTGCAGACTTGCGTTATGGTTTAATTAAGCGCTACTCAGGCCCTCAAAAGTCGCTTGAGGTTGTCTCGTTTAGCTTGACGGATGTTTTTTCTGATCCAAGCTCCGAGCAAAATCGTGTTTTGCAAAGTCAGGACGAGATTCTGGTGTTCGCGCTTTACCCGAGGGATCAAAATGAGCTCCCTGAAGATATTCGTGCAGAGAAAGGCATCAGCGGCACCGGGTATGATTTCGGCGCGTCGCGCCTCGGGCAATTTGATGCTGAAGTGGAGGCAATGCGGGTTGCGAAAGATGGGCGAGGCGAATTAATTGAGCGAGATCGCGCCCATAGCCGCCAAACACTCACCATCACCGAGTATGAGAAAGAAGCGGCTTACTGGGGGCGCGTATGGGTCATTGAAGAAATTCTTGAAGAGCTTCGGGCTCAGGCCCATGTGGGGAGTCCGTCAAAAGAGGTCAAAGTAACTGGCTCTGTTCGTTACCCTGGTGCGTTTCCGTTGGTAGATGGTATGACGGTCGAAGATCTTATCTACGCCGCAGGTGGTCTTACCGAAAAAGCCTACAAGCTAAGCGCTGAGGTGAGTCGGACCGATTTTGACCAGTACCAAAAGCGTATGCAATCACGTTATGATATCGATCTCACCAATGAAGTTGGTCGGAATTTCACCTTTAACAGTCGTGATGTTTTACAGATCCGCGCTATTCCTGAATGGGTTGAAGATCACTACGTAGAGCTAAAGGGCGAAGTGCGTTTCCCGGGTTTCTATCCCATTCATAAAGACGACACTCTACGTGATGTGCTCGCGCGCGCCGGTGGCGTAACGGAATATGCTTATGTTCCGGGTGCTGTGTTTACTCGTGTTGAGCTAAAAGAACAGCAAGAGCGTCGCCTCGAAGAAATGCAGCGCCGCCTCCAGGAAGATATTGCGAAAGCGGAACTGATAGGAAAAGAGACGGGGCAGCGTAATCGCGATGTTGAGACCGCTTGGGGCTTACTTGAGCAGTTGGAACGAACGCCTGCTCTCGGCCGCCTGGTTATAGATTTAGGAAAAGTGCTCAACGAAGACCCTGGTTATAGCATCCCGTTGCAAAGTGGCGATGCCCTTGTTGTCCCTTCACGCAAAAATAGCGTGACGATTATCGGTGAAGTACAGTTGCCGATTTCTCAAGTGTATGAACCGGCGTTAGACTACAGCGACTATATCGCTCGTAGCGGAGGAATGACCAGTAAGGCGGATGACGAGCGTATTTACATCATAAAGGCCAATGGTGGCGTTCAATTGCCCGAAAACGGCCACTGGTTTGCTAGCAATGATGCACAGATCAACCCCGGAGATACGATTGTGGTGCCATTGGACGCGGACAAACTTGATAGCATCGTGCTCTGGCGTGATGTCAGCCAAATCTTCTACCAAATCGCCCTTGGTGCAGCTGCAGTGGGAAGTTTGTAGCTGATTGATGTATAGCCATTAATAAACGCTAAGCCAAGGCTGTTAAATCCTACGTTAATATGTTGTTATTAAAGTGTATTGGGCTGAAAGGAGTGGGTGACATTCCGAATAACATCCTCGAAGCCTCGTAGACACAAAAAGTTATCGAAGGGGCAAACTCGTAGAGGCTTTAGCCGTTAAGGTGAATCGCGCAGCGAGAGAGTATGCCCTGGGGTACCGGGTCGCCTTTGGGTCAAGGTGAATTGCGCGTAGCGCAAGAGAAGGTGGCCTGGGCCATGTCGGGGGCTTTGGAAAGTCAAAGACCTTAAGCTGCCGCCGGTCAGTACCGGCAGAAAAGAAACGGATAACACAGCATTATGAACAAATCTCAAAAGTTCCAATGCTATATCGCATCAAAGCGAAACCTGATAAGAACGCTACAGTAACGGAAGCAAATAAAAAGTGTCAGAGCAGCACCCTCCAGTTTTAGGTTCCCCCAATGGATCACAAGGTAACGCGCCCCAAGCGCACCCCCCCTACGACGACGAAATAGATCTCCTCGAGCTCTGGCGTGCCCTAATGCGCGGAAAATGGATCATCGTCGGCTTCACTGCTGTATTCTCTGTCGCCTCTGTCTTCTATGCGCTTTCGCTCCCAAATATGTACAAGAGTACCGCTATACTTGCGCCAGCTGAGGCATCAAGTAGCGGCCTGGCCAAGATAGCTGGGCAGTTTGGGGGGCTTGCGTCAATTGCTGGCATCAATCTCGGCGGAGGAGGTTCAAATAAAACGGCAGAGGCGCTCGAGATTCTCCAAAGCTGGGCGTTTATTGAAGAATTTATTCAAGAACAAAACATAGCGCCGCAAGTGTTCGCAGTTAAAGGCTGGAACCCCGAAACGAACGAGTTGATTTACAATACCGAGATTTACGACCCGAAGACTAAAGTCTGGAAGCGCGAGCCGCCCAAGGGTAAGCAGGCTGAACCGAGTTCTTGGGAGCTGTATGAAGTGTTTGATCTTTACCTGTCTGCTAAAGATGACCCAGGCAAGGGTTTTGTAACTGTAGATGTCGAATACTATTCACCGGAAGTTGCTCGTCAATGGGTTAGTGGGCTGGTGTCAAAAATTAATGCAAAGCTTAAAAAGCAAGCGGCGGAAGAGGCAGAAGCAAATATAACCTTCCTCAAGGCGCAGATTGAGCAAACCAACCTCAGTAGCATGCAAAGCGTGTTTTATGACTTGATCGAAGAACAGACGAAAACGCTAATGCTGGCATCGGGTACGCGGGATTACGTGTTCAGAGAGGTTAGTGCGCCGCGTATTGCAGAAAAAAAATCTAAGCCCAACCGTGCTTTGATCTGCATAATGGGGGCGCTGTTTGGCGGAATGTTTGGGGTAGTGATGGGTTTTGTTTACGGTACGAAGAAGAATAGAAATAACAAGCAAAAGGATAAGCAAGTATGAAAAACTTTGCATTAATCGGCGCAGCTGGATATATCGCGCCGCGTCATATGAAAGCCATAAAAGACACGAATAATAACCTTGTAGCGGCTGTCGATAAAAATGACTCTGTCGGCATTATTGATAGTCACTTCCCAGAGGCAGCATTTTTTACTGAGTTTGAACGTTTTGATCGTTATATCGACAAGCTAAAGCGCAAGAATCATGGTTCAGCTATCGACTACGTTTCAATTTGTTCACCGAACTACTTACACGATGCGCATATGCGTTTTGGCTTACGAGCGGGTGCTGATGTAATTTGCGAAAAGCCATTAGTACTTAACCCATGGAATATTGATGGCCTGCAAGAGATTGAAAAAGACACAAGCCAAAAAGTAAACACGATTCTGCAGTTGCGTGTGCATCCATCTATCATTGCCTTGCGCGATAAAATCCAAAACGCTCAGTTGACCAAAAAGTGCGAAGTAGACTTAACCTACATTACTTCGCGCGGCAAATGGTACTTACATTCCTGGAAAGGCGATGAGGAAAAATCAGGTGGTATAGCTACGAATATCGGCGTGCACTTTTACGATATGTTGCATTTTATCTTTGGTGAGCTGCAAGAAAACGTTGTTCACTATAAGTCAGACACAAAGTCAGCCGGCTACTTAGAGTACGAAAACGCACGCGTTCGCTGGTTCTTGTCGATTGACTACAACGATGTGCCGGATGATGTAAAAGCCACGGGCCAGCGCACCTTCCGTTCGATCACCTGTGATGGTGAAGAGATTGAATTCTCCGGTGGTTTTACCGATTTACATACGATTAGCTACAACGAAATTTTGGCGGGTCGAGGCTTTGGTTTGGAAGAAAACCGCGTAGCAATTACCACGGTTGCCGATATTCGAAATCAAACGCCACTTGGCTTAGTGGGTGAATATCATCCCTTTCTGAACAGAGTGAATAGGTTCGATAAAGAAGCATGAGCAGCGGTGCGAATAATGTTGTAAGTAGTGGCGTGGATAGTGTGACGATTCACCCAACAGCCATCGTTGATGAAGGCGCTCAAATCGGTGCCGGATCTCGCGTCTGGCACTGGGTGCATGTGTGTGGTGGCGCAAAGATAGGCGAGGGGGTCTCTCTTGGCCAAAACGTATATGTCGGCAATAAGGTGGTGATTGGCGATAAGTGCAAGGTGCAAAATAACGTCTCGGTTTACGATAATGTGACCTTGGAAGAAGGTGTGTTTTGTGGCCCAAGCATGGTCTTCACCAATGTTTACAACCCCCGTTCACTGATCGAGCGTAAAGACGAATATCGCAATACCCTGGTTAAAAAGGGCGCAACCTTGGGGGCGAACTGCACCATCGTGTGTGGTGTTACGATTGGTGAATATTCTTTCGTAGGCGCCGGCGCTGTTGTTAATCAAGACGTCAAACCCTATGCCTTAATGGTCGGGGTTCCTGCAAAGCAGGTGGGTTGGATGAGCGCCTTTGGCGAGAAGCTCGACTTGCCTGTGTCAGCGCCAGTAAAAGATGATAAAGGCGCTGTAGAGTGCGTTTGCCCTCATACAGGCGATATTTACGCTTTAAAAAATGGAATGATCGAATACACACCTAAAGGGGTTTCAGCCAATGCCTGAGATGAAAGTTGATTTTGCTAACTTGCAGCACCAATACCAGCTTTATAAAGCCGAGATTGATGCGCGTATTCAGGCAGTTTTGGATAAATCCAATTACATCATGGGCGAAGAGGTTGCCGAGCTAGAGCAAGAGCTGGAAAAATTCACCGGCGCGAAACATGCAATCACCTGCTCAAATGGTACTGACGCATTGGTGCTTGCCCTCATGGCAATGGATATTCAGCCAGGCGACGAAGTGATCACCACCCCTTTTACCTTTATATCGACCGGCGAAAGCATTGCGTTTTTAAAAGCGACACCGGTATTTGTTGATATAGATCCGCTTACTTTTAACATCGATCCAAACCTTATCGAAGCCGCGATCACTGAAAAAACAAAAGCCATCATGCCGGTCAGCCTTTATGGACAACCGGCAGACATGAATGAGATCAATGCCATTGCAAAAAAACATAGTTTAAAGGTCATTATCGATGGTGCACAAAGCTTTGGTTCAACCTACAAAGGCCAAAGCGAGGTGAATCATGGAGATTTCTACACCACCAGCTTTTTCCCTGCCAAGCCACTAGGTTGCTATGGTGATGGCGGCGCAGTATTCACTAATAATGACGAATACGCCGAGAAGCTTAAAATGCTGCGCGTACATGGACAGAATAAACGCTATCACCATAAATACATTGGCATTGGTGGGCGTTTAGATACCATTCAGGCAGCTGTGCTACTCGCGAAGTTGCCCCGTTATGCTGATGAGATCGCAGCGAGACAAAGCGTTGCCTTGATGTATAACGAGCAGTTGTCAGATTCCAGTGCGGCGGGTGCTTTTACCTTGCCACAAGTAAAGGCTGACCGTACCTCTGTTTATGCGCAATACACCCTTCGCGTTAAAAACCGCGAATCGTTGCAAGCGAAGTTAAAAGAGCAAGGCCTACCAACAGCAGTGCATTATCCAATGCCATTACATCTACAAGAATGCTTTGATTACTTGGATCATGATAAGGGTAGTTTTCCATTGGCTGAAAAAGCAAGTGCTGAAGTTATGAGCTTGCCGATGAACGCATTTTTGGGTGTCAGTGAAATCGACTTGATAGTTGATCTGGTTTAGGAAGAACATTGGCTTTAATAAGGAGTGTTGGGGTTCTGACGCTAGGCCAGGGAGTCTCGCAGCTTATCAATCTTGCTGGGTATGCCCTTCTGGCGAGACTATTTACACCTGAAGAGTTTGGTATTTACGCTATTTTCATTGGCGTGGTTAGTGTTTTATCGGCTGTTGCCTCTGGCCGATACGAAATGACAATTCTGCTTCCTCGCCTTGGTATTCATGCCATTCTCGCTGCTAGCGTTGCAATGACTCTAAGCTTAGTGCTTCATTCGCTTACGTTAGTTATTGTTTCTTTGTTCGTGATCTTTGAAATAATTGAAGCTTATTGGGTGCTATTACCCTTTGTCAGCTTGTTTTCATCGATCATTAATATCGGAAGCTTTGTTCAAAATCGTACAAAGAAGTATGCCCAGATGGCATGGGTGCTGGTTTTACGTAGCTTCTTGTTTGTTATCGTCGCGTACTTTCTTGGCTTGAGTGTTGGTCGTGGACAAAATTTAGTTTGGGCCTATTTCTCAGCAGTAACTATCGCCGGGGGTGTAGTCCTAGCACTTAACTGGAAATTCTTATTAGGTGC
>NZ_LWFU01000336.1:0-3721 GCF_001635135.1 Oleiphilus sp. HI0080 | reverse complement strand
AACAGTAAAGTCTTGGTTCACAGTAACAGATGATTTATTTAGATTATGCAGCAACAACGCCGGCCGATCCGCGAGTTGTTGAAAAAATGCTCGCCTATCTTGGGGTTGGAACATGTTTCGCAAACCCTGCTTCGCGTTCACATATGCTTGGTTGGCAGGCGGAGGCAGCCGTTGAAGCTGCGCGCAAGACAATTGCTAAATCGTTGCATTGTGATGTTCGCGAACTTGTCTGGACGAGTGGTGCGACCGAGTCCAATAATCTCGCTATCAAAGGGGCGTTAGAATATTTGCGGGGCAAGGGTGATGAGAGGCGACATATCATCACCTCAAAAACCGAACACAAAGCTGTTCTTGATGTGTTTGAATACCTTGCTGGCTTGGGCTACCAAACGACGTTTATTGACCCAGATGAAGACGGCGTCATCAGTGTTGAACGTTTAGCGGCTGCAATTCAGCCAGACACAGCTCTTGTCTCTGCCATGCATGTGAATAATGAGACTGGTGTCGTTAATCCGATTATGGAGCTGGCACAATTCACTAAATCGCATGGCGCTTTGTTTCATGCTGATTGCGCGCAAAGTGCAGGTAAATTGCGTATTAACCTGAGTGAGTTGCCTGCAGACATGATTTCCTTATGTGCGCATAAGATATATGGTCCGAAAGGTGTAGGCGCACTGTTCGTTAGGCGATCTACTGAGTTTGGCGTTCGTGAGCAGATCCATGGAGGCGGGCATGAAAGAGGTATGCGTTCTGGTACGTTGCCGGTGCATCAGATTGTAGGTTTTGCGGAAGCTTTGCAGTTGTGTACTGAGGATATGCAGGCGGAGCAAGAACGCGTTGCTGGATATCGGGCGCGTTTTTTACAAATGCTTGGTGGTGCAACGTATAGAATAAATGGTAATCCTGAAAAAACTGTCCCAGGCATTGTTAATTTATCTTTTCCAGGTGTGGATGGGCAAATGCTGCTGACTGCGTTGCCAAACCTTGGGGTGTCATCCGGAAGCGCTTGTAACTCTGCTAGCATGAAACCCTCGCATGTGCTGAAGGCTATGGGGTTGGGCGACGAAGAAGCTCTTAGCTCATTGCGATTCTCATTTGGAAGGTTTACTACTGATGATGAAGTCCTTGATGCGGCGTCACAATTGAGAAATGCGCTGTCTAAGTTGGCGCAATAGTGCCAAAACGTTAAGTTTTACGAATCTCGCGGTACAAAGATATATTTTTGAGTGAATCAGACATATAATTCGGCCGCAATTTATGAATGGCGCATTCCGTGTGCCGAATTTACATTTTAATGGGGATAGAAACCATGGCGGTAGAACGCACCTTATCAATTGTTAAGCCTGACGCTGTAGCTAAAAATGTTGTTGGCAAAATCTATGATCGTTTTGAATCAAACGGTTTGCAAATTGTTGCAGCAAAAATGATTCGTCTTTCTAAGGAGCAGGCTGAGGGTTTCTATGCAGAGCATAAAGAGCGTCCCTTCTTTGCGGATCTAGTTTCTTTTATGACTTCTGGCCCTGTTTGTGTTCAGGTATTAGAAGGCGAAGGCGCTGTCCTTAAAAATCGCGACTTGATGGGTGCTACGAACCCGAAAGAAGCCGATGCAGGTACTATCCGAGCGGATTTCGCGTCGTCTATTGATGCGAATGCAGTGCATGGTTCAGACTCTGCCGAGTCTGCAGCACGCGAAGTTGCTTACTTTTTCTCAGCAGATGAGATTTGCGCTCGCGGCTAATACCTCGCGTAGTGTTTTAAGCAAAAGCAGGGCTTCGCTGAGGAGTCCTGCTTTTGTGCTTATAGAGACATCGTAATACAGGTGATTTAAATGACAGATAACGCCCCAAAGCAACGTACCAACTTACTTGGTATGCCTCGTAAAAAAATGGAAGCGTTTTTTGCTGAAATGGGAGAAAAGCCATTTCGAGCGAAACAGATCATGCAATGGATTCATCAATACGGCGTCTCTGATTTTGATGAAATGACTAATATTTCCAAGAGTTTACGTACTAAACTTAAGGAAATTTGCGAAATTACTGCTCCCGAGGTAATTTATCATCATATATCGTCCGATGGCACGCGTAAGTGGGTTATGAAGATGCCAGGGGGAAGTAGCATAGAAACAGTGCTCATACCTGAAGGCAATCGTGGAACCTTGTGCGTTTCCTCTCAGATAGGCTGTGCATTGGATTGCAGTTTTTGCTCTACCGGTAAACAGGGCTTTAATCGCAATTTAAGTGCTGAGGAGATCGTGGGCCAGATTTTTAACGCGATTGGTTCGTTCGAGGGGATTGATCGAAGCAAGGACCGGCCTGTAACTAACGTCGTATTTATGGGGATGGGAGAGCCGCTCCTTAATTTTGAGAACGTTATGGATGCTGTCGATCTAATGATGGATGATTATGCTTACAGTATCTCAAAGCGGCGTTTAACGATCAGTACGGCGGGTGTTGTTCCTGCTATAGAGAGAATGATTGGGGTCACGGACGCAAGTATCGCGATTTCGCTGCACGCCCCCAATGATAAGCTGCGCAATGAATTAGTGCCGGTCAATAAGAAATATCCTATTGATGTTTTATTGACATCAGTACGTAAATATTTGAGTGGTTTGCCCGATAAGAGAAAGGCGACCATTGAATATACTTTGCTTGCGGGCGTGAACGATCGTAGAGAACACGCAACGCAGCTGATTAAAATTTTGGAGGGTTTGCCGTGTAAGGTGAATCTCATTCCATTTAACCCATTTCCTAACAGTGGGTATAAGAAACCAAGTAATAATGAAGTGCGCTGCTTTCAAGATTGGTTGACGGAAGGTGGGCTTATTACAACGGTGAGAACCACACGAGGCGATGATATTGACGCCGCTTGCGGCCAGTTGGTTGGTAAGGTAGAAGACCGTACACGCCGAAGCGAGCGATACATAAACCTACAACAAGTAAGTGGATAAATGCTGCTAAAGCGATCGAACTTCATATTAATCACAAGTTTTCTCCTCGCACTGACTGGTTGTGTTACGACATCAGACAGCTCGCTTTCCAGAAATGCTGATCCTGAGGTCGCTATCGCCCGTTATGTTGACTTGGGTTTCGAATATATCAAGCGGGAAGATTTTACGCGTGCACGAAAACATTTGGACAGAGCGCTTGAGCTTGATGAGGATAACCCAGCAGCGAATAGTGCATTGGGTCTGATCTTTTCGCGTCAAGGCGAATATAAACTAGCTGAAGAGTCGTTTGAGACAGCTTTGTCTTCGGACCCTACATATACTCGTGGAAGAACTTATTACGGTGCGCTGTTATTTTCGCAGCAGCGGTTTGAGGAGGCGCTCGAGCAGTTCGTTAGGGCCGCTGAAGACACTACATACAATGCGCGCAGCCAAGTTTATACGAATATTGCGTTGTGTCATCTGCGATTGGGGAGCACTAGCAAAGCTGAATACGCGTATGAGCGGTCTCTCCAATTAGATCGTTTTAATGCTGGCTCCTTAGCAGGAATCACTGAGGTGTTACTTAAGCTCAATGAATACAAACGGGCACAGTATTACTACAACAGGCTCATCAAGCAGATAGCGAGCCAGGCATTGAGCCATTCGCCGCAGACTTTGTGGCAGGGAGTTCGGATTGCTAAGCACTTTAATGCGCATGATCAAGCTCAAAGTTTGGCGAATTTGCTGCAAGAGCAGTATCCAGATTCGCCTGAATACCAAAACTACCTAAGCCAG
>NZ_LWFU01000335.1:0-9084 GCF_001635135.1 Oleiphilus sp. HI0080 | reverse complement strand
AGAGAACAGATTGAGCACTCGCTTGTTGTGCGAATGGGCTTTTACCCAAAACCAGC
Organism: Oleiphilus sp. HI0080; assembly: GCF_001635135.1. NCBI lineage: Bacteria > Pseudomonadati > Pseudomonadota > Gammaproteobacteria > Oceanospirillales > Oleiphilaceae > Oleiphilus > Oleiphilus sp. HI0080. The sequence continues at coordinate 9,028 of NZ_LWFU01000335.1, read as the reverse complement.
CGGCACGCATGTCTAGAAAAACACCGGTGTTACGGTTCTTACCGAGCTTAATTTCGCAATGGAGTCCATCATCTATCATTCCAGGGAAAATTAAAGGCAACTCGAGCGGGTTGCGCGAGGCAAAAACGCTGGTGACAAAATCGGGCCACTCGCGCGATTGAATGAGAATAGCCTCAACAGTATCAAGCGCATCGAACACATGCTCGAGAGCGATGCGCAGTTGCTCTGGTAGTGCGTCACCAAAATTCTGGACAAACAAATAAGGCGGGTACCATTCAATATTAATCCGTTCTAAAGCTTCGTAACGCTTGCCCCTGCCGTGAAGAACGCGTTGGCACAAAGAATTTGTGTGGATTCGTTGTTTGATGAGCTCGAATAACTCATCTTCTGAGGTGGTTATGGGGTGCATCGTAACTCCTGTAAATTTCCGCGCATCGTATCAGCTTAGCCGCGTAAGCGTAAGTTTTTACAGGGGTTTCTTGTTGTTCTTGAATGAAGACCTATTCTTAGAATTGAGACACATTTTTTGGAAGAGCATTCACAATGAAGTTAAAGCTTTCTGCCCTCACATGGGTGAATACCGCGTTACTCGCATCGGTTGTTGTTAGTTTGTTGTTCGCCGTATGGTGGGGGTTGGCAGAGCTTCGCAAGCCTTACGATAACATGCGGAATTTTATGACGCTCGAGCGCCTTGTCGAAACGGAGCTGATGCAAACGGTGACGAACTTTCTGGATGAAGGTGAAGATTTTCATCTCGAGCGAGCTCAGCGGGAGGTTGTCGGAATCGGTGATTTGGTAGATCAGCTTGCGGCTGATCCACAAAACGATGTTCAGGCAGTGGCAGATAAGCTTTCGGGTATTCCCCAGTTAATTGATGAGGCGCTCCAAAACGAAATGCGAGCGTACGCGCTGCGTGGAGAGGTTGAGGCATTCAAGGTGACCGTCGCTGAGCACAGATCTCAGGTAGACGGGCAGATAGAATTAGCATTTTCGACGGTCCAAAGCATATTGCTGATGACGGTTGCCATTGTCATTGTTGTCGCGATCGTGGTGGATTTGATGCAGCGTATGGTTGTTAATCGTCTGCGTGATTTTGTCCCCGTGTTTGGCCGTTTTGCGAAAGGTGATTACAGTCAAGAGGTCAATATTAACGCTCGAAGCGAGGAGCTTCAGGTTCTCGCAGCATCCGCTAACGGAATGCGAACAGGCGTCGCTGGACTTGTCGGAGAAATGCAAACCAAGGCGGGAGAGGTAAGTAACGTTAGTCAGGAGTTGCTCGGTCTGGCGCAAAGTCTAAATACGCAAAGCGAATCGCAGTTTCAGCAAACCTCGTTGATTACGGTGGCGATGGAGGAGATGACGGCCTCTTTTAGAGAGGTTGCCGAGAGTGCAGCTGGCGCAGCGGTTGCGACGTCACAGGCGAGCAATTCTGTCGCAGAAGGCAATTCATTGGTGCAGAGCTCAGTATCGAGTGTGAGAAACCTTGTATCGGAAGTGCAACGAACATCCGAAAGTGTGGATGCACTCAGCCTCGATGCAAACAATATTGGTGAGGTTGTTACGGTGATCGAAGGGATTGCAGAGCAGACAAATCTTCTTGCCTTAAATGCAGCGATTGAAGCGGCGCGCGCTGGGGAAGCTGGTCGTGGGTTTGCGGTTGTAGCGGATGAAGTGCGGAGCCTGTCAGTCAGAACCTCTGAATCAACCCAGGAGATTAAAGATATTATTTCACGGCTTCAGAGCTCGTCGAAAAATTGCGTGAGCGTAATGGCGGAGCAGAGCGGTTCCGCAGAGCGTGTGGCAGAGCAGACGGCAGTCGCGGGAGAGCGACTGGATGAGATTGTTGCTGCTATTGCGAATATTCAAGACTTAAGCGCAACCATTGCATCGGCAACCGAGGAGCAGGTATCGGTAGTGAATGAGGTTGCTCAGAATATCAACAGTATTCGAGAGTTGAATGAGACGAGCAATACGATTGCTCAAAAGACGGATGAGACTGCTGAGAGCCTTAACCATGTGTGCGATGATTTGAACACCTTATCCCGTAACTTTAAGGTTTAGCACAATAAGTTTGTGGAAACGGGAGCCTAAGCTCCCGTTTTTTGTTTGCGGTGCTATCTTGTTACTGAGTTAAATCAAGCGCTCTTCGGCGTTCTAAGCCATATTGTCTGGTGCGTTTTTTAGATCCGTTGGCTGAGTTTGCTCTTCACCCGCACTGGGCGTATTTCTCATATTCTCGACGCTAAGGCTGTCGTTAAACGTAATATTGGCAAGATCTGGCGTAGCCAAGTCGATATCTTCAAAAATAGAAGCCTTATACACCGCTTGGTTTACTTTATAGGCTGTACCCATCAAATGTTTCCGTGCGGTGGCGGTGACCTTGGTGTTTGGAATGCGATTGAAGTAGAACCACATGGTGAATTCGAGCGCATAGTCGCCAGTTTGTGTCAGCGCCCATTCAAACGGCTTGTTGGTGTTGATTTGAATTGTCTTTTCGTTGCTTGCGCATTCTTCAAACGCTCTGCTGAACATGTTATCGATCTTTTTCATGAAGCTTTCAAATGCCTCGACCCGCTCGCTTCCGCTTCGACCTTCTAGCTTTGGATAGCCGATGTTGTAGCTTAGCTTGGCTCGCATGCCCTCTGTGCTAGCGATTTTTGAGAGGTTGTCGATTTTCCCTGATAGAAAACGGCTGTTCTTCACGAGTGCCCGATGATTGTTCCGCACGTCGTAGAGTGTGACATAAACAAAGGATACTTTGCTGATGATGTATTCGTTCGGGAATCCATCGATAACGACAACATCGCCATCTTCGAGCATTTGGCTGTTGAGGATAATCAGACCAGAAATAATATCGGGAGCCCAAACGGGCGCAGTAAATGCTAAAAAGCCTACAAGTATGCCCATCAACCCTGTGGTTTCTAAAAGGCTGTCTGCTCCCCAAACTTTAATGATGATGTAGAACGTACCAAACGTGGCGCATACAACAAGCAAAAGATTAATAATCCGCGTGGAATAGGTTTCAACGTAAACGGAGCGATTGTCGATAGTTTTTTCTGCGCCGAACCGCTTAAACGTATGAAAGCTCGCTAAAGAGTATAAGTAGATGGCTGAATATGTTGTGAACAGCGATAAGCCGATTTTCGATAGTAGTTGTTCGTAATTCTGATGAAAGCGAAGAAGAAATAGATCCAGCAACATCAGAATGATCACTAGAAAGTTGAGAGAACGAAACGCTTTCATCTTTAACATGGTGCTGCTGGTATTTTCGACCATGGTGAACAGTCGACCAGAAAAAATGACCATCATTGCAGACCAAAGAAGAATGGCAATGTGGCCAGTCCACTCAATGGTATTTAGGTTCGGTAGAAACCAGCCAAGAATTCGCTGACCCCATCCGGCGACAAACTCAATATATGGATCTTCCATGTGCGCGTTCCATAAAATCGCTGTGAATGTAGTCTAGGTAACTTTTTGGGTCGCAGCCAAAAAGTTTAGTTAGAAAACATGTCAGCTTTGAGATTTGCTTTGTTTTGGCTTGCTGGGAGCGGCTAAGTAGCGTTGATAGTCGAAACTGAAGAAGCGCTTCAGCGCGCTTGTCTCTTCTATCTCTGATTGACGCCATCCGTACTTCTTGGGTACTTCGGTTTCAATCACAAGCGTGCGCCATAACAGCCAATCATAGAAGGCAAACAGGTTGTGTAGATTCTTCGCTGAGTTTCGACCACGAGCATGGTGGTGATGATGCTGAGTTGGGAAGATTAGAATATGGCACAAAGCACGCATGGTTTTGCGCACCCAAGCTTGTGGATGATTTAAGAAATACAGGTCGTAATGCCAATTAACGTGGTTGTGCACAGACCACAGGCCCTTAATGGTAATGCCGATGATGAAGCTCTCATAGAGTCCTAGATAGAGCCAAATATATTGGAACCAATAATTTGGCATGACGAACCAATACGCCCAGCCTTCTACGAATGTCTGGGTCGCAGTCACTTGCCCTGCTTGCTCGTTACTTCCACTAAAATGATGAGGTCTGTGGGCGACTTTATAAAAGGCTTGAATCCGCCTTAAAAAGGGATTTTTGAACGCGCCTGTGTGACAGATCCAATGGCCAAATCCATGAAATAAATCTTCAAGTAGTAGAAAAGCGATGACCGCGAAGAACAGAGATTGCTCCTCTAGAAAATGGAGCACGCCCATCGCTTGAGGAAAAAGAAGTGTCATCGCAGCAAAGCTGAGTAAATAGACGGCAGGGCGCTGAACTAAAACCATTGCGCCGATACACAGGCCGGACATTTTCCAGTCCATGGTGGATTTTTTGTCCCGCGTCGCTCTGCCTGAGAGGATCTCAAAAATGGTCGCAGCGATCAGAAACAAAGCGACAATCGTGTTTTGAATAACTGGGGCGGATTGCTCCATGGTTGGCCTCTGTTTTTATTTTTTTGCAAGGCCCGCCAAGATGCTTGATTTACTGCATTTGGCAGGGGCTCTTTAGGCTAAAGAGTATAGGCTATTTTCAATCCAATCAACAAGCTGTTCAGCGCTGACCGCTTCGCACAAATAATGGCCTTGGAGGCACACGTTTCGGTGCTGTTCGGAGTAATGCAGTTGATTGCTGTGCTCAATACCCTCGAAAACCACTTCAGCGCCGACGACTTCGGCCATTGAAAGAATCGATTCTACGGCTACCTGACAGAAACTGTCTTCAGTAATGTTATGTAGAAGTTGTCGATCAATCTTAAGTTTGTTGAAAGGGATCGAATGTAGGTTCTCGATATTCGTATAACCGGACCCGAAATCATCGATCGCAATATCGTAGCCCCTTAGTCGAAGTATGTTGATTGCTTCGAGTTGGGCATCCTGATTAATAGGCGACTGTTCTGTTAGTTCAAAGATAACCCTCTCAGGCTTGATCTTCGCATGCTCGGTAAGCGCGTGCAGTGTGGTTGGAAAAGCGCGTGATAAAAGCTGCGTTGGCTCTATGTTCATTGCCAGTTTAACTGTGCTCGACGCGAAGAAAGGCTCGTTTAGCATGTTAAGGGCTTTGCCAAACAGTCGAAGTGACAGATTGTCTAGGAACGCCATTCCCATGAGTGGGCCGATGAATGACACGGGGCTAAGTACCTTGGTTCCATCCTCGGAAATGACGCGAGCCAGACACTCCAGCATCGTGATTTCTCGTGTCGCCATATTTATAATTGGCTGGTAAAACGGCGTAATTCGGTCTTCATCAAAAGCTCGGTGAATGGCGCTTTCATCGAGTAAAACATGGTCTGCATGCACTGCGCGACGCGAATAGGGCCCTTGTACACATCGTCTCAGCAATTCCTCGAGGTGCTCTAATGTGTAATCAGGCTTGAGTGCACCAATTAGGCGAATTCCTGAGTTGGCAGCGATATTGACGGCAGTCTGAACGATTCGTGTCTCGCACAAACTGTTAATAATCACAAACCCTTTGAAGCGATTTCTTGCAAGGTGCTGAAGAATCTCTTGCCCGCTTATATCCGGCAGCATGAGATCCAAGAACAAGACAGATTGATCATTTGCACTCGACAGGTGCTTTAGGCCATCTTCGCCCATCTCAAACGAGCGAATCTGCTCAATGCCAAGTGTGCTAAGCATCGTTTGTAGAATTGCCGATTTTGCTGGCGTATCTTCGATAATCGTCGCGGATACTGCGTTAAATTGGCTCAAAGTCCTTCCCCATTGGGATGCGTTGTGTTCATTGACGCGAGCAGAGTCTATGAAGCGGGTAAGACATCAAAGGGCTGACTTTCGTTACTTTTCATTTTTCACGAGAGTGACATTGATCAGCATATTCCTAAACTTAACAAAACGATTGTTCATTATTTGAACTTGGTATTGTTGTCTTGCCGGCTTCTATGCTTAAATAAGTGTAACGAATTGTAAGTTATAGTAACAAAGCGTTTCTTTCAACTTTTGCAACGAATTTAAGCTTTAGACGCTGTTATGTTCAAAAGTCGATGCGAACGCATTCGTAGTTTAAGAAAGAAGAAAAACGAAAGAAGAGAAGATATTCATTAAAGGGATGGTGGCAGTATGAATGTATTAACCAAAAGTGTGCTGGCGTTCGGCGCTAGCGTGTTGATCGCTGGGCAGGTTTCAGCGTATAGCTTTACTCAAGACCCGAACTGCACGGTGGCGGTAACGTCTCCAATGTATGCTGAATGTAGCGGCTCGTATGAACTTGGTAACGGAGAAAATGACGTTACCAATGGTGACGCGACGGACATCGTTAGCCATTTGTTAAACGAGGGCTTAGATAACAGCGGTGTTGGTGTTTTTGGCGAAGCGGACTGGACGTTTGCGGCGAAGCAAGATGTGAATGGCGCGAACGATTACTTCAGTATTTATGACATTGATAACACGTCTGGCAGTCTTAATTTGCTATTCGGCACGCTGAATTTAACCTCTGATTACGAGGTCGTGTTGAGTTTCAAGGCGGCGAAGAGTTTCAGCTTATATCGTTGGGACGCGCCGTTAGGAAATATCGATGCGATCAACTGGCAAACAAATGGTACAGCGACGAATTCCAGTGAAAATCCGCAAGGCCTTTCTCACGTATCTCTGTACTATCGTTCCTCCGTCGTACCGGATGATGAGCCGCCTACTGATGTGCCAGAGCCAGCGACACTTGCGTTGTTAGGTCTTGGTCTCGCAGGTTTGAGATTAGCAAGAAAGCGCAACTCATAATCTCTCTCCTCAGACACAAAAAAACCGCATATTAGAACCATGCGGTTTTTTTGTGTCTGTTAGTTGAGCGTTATTTCAAGGGCAAAGTAGAGAAGGACGTAACGATTGGTTGTGTTTGACCAAGAAGAACAAAGAGCCACCGTCGGCGTTTAAGGCGAAGGCAGCGCTTTGTGTTTATGACGCAGCTTTTCGACTTTGCGGTCAGCTAGAAGTTAGCCCCAAAGGTCAGTTCGATTTGAGACATCTCAAGTTCGATGGTTTGTTCTTGACTACCTAGCAAGGGATTACGACCTTTCACCGACTTGCTTGGTGAGTACATCAATGCGAATGCGTAATCCACATCATTCACCCCAAACTCATAGCCCGCAGTAAAGTGCCACTCCTGAACGCCTGGCGCGAGAATATTAAAAAGCACTTCAGAGCTTGGTATTGGTTGTTCACCATAGCTGACACCAAATCGATAGGTGTTGTCGCTTGCACCATCAATCGCAAACCCTAGCTCATAAACGTTCATGTCTTGCCAGCCAAAACCGGGGCCGCCATCGGTACCGAGGCTTCCTGGAGCCAGTGCGGGCAGCATTGGATTTCCGACAGATTGAATATCCGAATAATTGATTCGCTGATAATCAAATGCGACTGTGTAGTTGCTGCGTTTGAACTCCAAACCCAGGTTGTAGGTTTCAGGAATATTAAACGCGCCGTTTTCAGCGAAAAGCCCTTCGTATTTTTCGAACTCTTGGAACTTGGTTTCTGTTTGATAGCTCGCGCCAAAACTCCAGTTCTCGTTTAGACCATGCCAGACCCCAAAGCGAGCGCCATAGCCAAAGGAATAATCGTATTGGTTATCGCTTAGCTTTGTTGGGTCTTGAGAGAAGCCTGCAAAGCTGTTCAAACCGCGCGCTTTGAAACGTTGGCCTGCAATGATCGGTGCGATACCAATGTGTGTGGTCTCGGCTACCTTGTAGGCAAACGAGGTGCTGATAAACATCTGTGAAAGATCGACACCCGTCTCGCCTGCATAAAATACTGATTCGCTATAGTCGGTGTTCATTCCACCATTGGCGTACACATTGACGTTGATCGCAAAGTCTTCATCGATGATGCGGTTATAACCAAAAGAGGGGATCACAAAGTAATGGCTGTCAGACGAGGTGTCTTGTTGTTGAAGACCAAACTCAGGGGGTGCCGCTGGACCGCCACCTTCGACTGTAAAACCACGATCCGGAGCAAATAGACTCACCGCTGCAGTAAAGTTCGTGTCGATGTTCAATGCCAATGCAGGGTTGCTTGCCCCTGCCATTGCATCTTGTGCTGTTGCTGTTGAAGCGCCTCCCATGGCAATACTATTTGCGCTGTAGCCCAAGCGAAAATAGCCGTTTGTTGCATCTGCAGTCCCTGACGCAAGTGAAATGGATGCGACAAGCGTCGCATAAGACGTTTTTTTAAAGCTCATGAGATACTACCCTTATAATTTCGGTGGGCAGTATACCCACCAAAACGTAAGTAGTATAAGACTAAAAAGTTTGTCTGAAATTATTTTCAACTATAAGGCGAGCGGTTAGCCCCCAATAAGGGCTTGGTCTCATGTGCTTGCTTTTATGGCTGATTTATCCGGCTCATGTGTGTTTTTTCCGAACTTCACCAAGATAATCGAAGCTGCGATCACCGATAACAGAGAACCCACAAGTACGCCAAGTTTCACTGCGTCAATGTATTCTTTCGCCATGTTTTCGAATGCGAGCGAACCGATAAATAAACTCATGGTAAAGCCGATACCACATAGAATGCTCACGCCGTATAGTTGCACGAAGTTGGCACCTGACGGCAGCTTGGCCAGTCCGAGTTTGATAGCAAGCCAACATGCTCCAAAAATACCGACTTGCTTGCCGACAAACAGGCCAAGCACAATGCCCAGAGTAATCGGGTGGGTTAATGCTTCCATACCAACGCCACTTAAACTGACACCCGCATTCGCGAAGGCGAAGACTGGAAGAATGAAGAAGGCGACCCAGGGGTGAAGATCATGCTCTAGCTCGCGCAATAAGCTGTTTCCATTGTCATTTTTAACGTGAATAGGAATAAACCAAGCAATCGCGAAGCCGGCAAGCGTGGCATGCACGCCTGATTTAAGAACGGCAGCCCACACGACTACACCAACTAGCAGGTAAGGCCCCACCTTTTTAATACCGAGTCGATTTATCACAAAAAGAATGACAAGACCGGCACTGGCAACGATCAACGATAACTGAGACAGGTCTGATGAATAGAAAACGGCGATAATAATAATCGCGCCAATGTCATCAAAAATTGC
>NZ_LWFU01000334.1:0-8452 GCF_001635135.1 Oleiphilus sp. HI0080 | reverse complement strand
GTTCTGGTTCTGGTTCTGGTTCTGGTTCTGGTTCTGGTTCTGGTTCTGGTTCTGGTTCTGAAGATACTAAACCCCGCTCTACAGAATCAAACTCATTTCCGTCCGAGTCGCCAGCAGCTAACTCCACTGGAGCGAGCGACGAATCGCTTTCTACATCAATTAAAGCCTTCTCACCATCTTCCATAGTTAATTCTTCAGACTCCTCGAACTTGCTACTCTGCTCTAGCGCTTTATCGAGCATCGCAATCCGCTCCTGCTGAGCCAATCGTTGAGCAAGCTTGTCATCTCCCTCCGATTCGACGTCGATCAGACCAGAAAACAAATTGTGCTGCTGAGCCACAAAAAGGAAAGACGCGACCAATATGACAACAATGGTAGCGAGCGCCGCAACCGGAACTCTAGCCGGAAGCTTCGTTTCCGGCTCAACTGCTCGCTCGTTATCATCTCCAAAGATGGCAGACCCCATATAAGTCTCAATGTTCTTAAGCAAGCCCCCACTTCTGACATAAAGAGCATCAAGCCGTGCATCTGTTAGAGACAGGTCTCTTTCATAACCGACACTCTTTAAACCAAGCTGAATGTACTCCCTGAGATCACCTCTCTTCAGCTTATTTAAGGACAAAACATGCAGCTCTTCAGAACGATAATCACCTACGAGCTCACCCATACTCTTGCTCGAACCAATCAGCAACACTACTGGCGAATCGGGTTGCGGCAACTCAAGAGTCGAGAGCACGCTTTTAATCAAGCCGGGCTCTGCACGATGAGCATCATCAATAATAAGCAAAGTTCTTTTCGATTTTTGGGAATAGAGACTTTCATAACTCGCTTTACAGCGCCCGAGTAGAGACTGCATATCTTCCGATGGAGCGGCAAAAACTGAGCTTTTGTTGGCGATATCTTGAACTAACGAAACAGGGGTCGACTCATCCTCAACCTCGGTGTAGATCACCTGTAGCTCAGATCTGAGTTCTGCAGCTACTTTTCGAAGAAGAGTTGACTTCCCTGCACCAAGCTCAGCCTCTAAAAACAACAGAAAATCACCAAAACAAGCGAGATGACGAATTGTTTCAAGCTGATGCTGGCGCTGAGCACCAGCATAAAAATAATCCGAATCAGCAGATAGGCCTTCTATTGCTTCACCATCGCGATCAAGCAAACGACGAGCAATCGAAAGAAAATGTTCCTGACTCATTAGCTACCTGCCCCAAGTAAGTTAGCGATTCCAGCAAGGCCTTTATCTTTTTATTTTTTCAGATACAACATCGAAAGCTAGCTCTACATCACTGCGGTAAAACCTGCATAAGAGCATGCATAGGAAAGTCACTCGTCACTTTAGCAAACCCGAGACGCTCCAACAAAACAAGGCGCAGTGCTCCGTCTATCACCTTTTTATCAACCGACATCAACTCAAGATAGTCGGAAGAAGACATTTCCACAGGACCTACTTTAGGTAAACCAGCAGAGGCCAGCATAGCGAGCACTCGCTCGACATCCGCCTTATTGAGATCGCCCAACTCTTGCGACATTTCTGCAGCCATCGCCATTCCAGCCGCAACAGCCTCGCCATGAAGCCAGTTGCCGTATCCAGCAAAAGTTTCAATTGCATGCCCAAACGTATGACCAAGATTCAAGATTGCCCTAACACCGCCTTCTTTCTCGTCTTCCTCTACAACCCTCGCCTTACAAGCACACGACGTCAATATCGCGTAGCGGAGACTTGATTCCTCCAACCTCCGGAGAGCACTCATATTGCCTTCAAGCCACTCAAAAAACGGGAGGTCACGAATCAAGCCATACTTAATTACTTCAGCCAGCCCTGCAGACACTTCTCGTTCAGGCAACGAGTTCAATGTCGATGTATCAATCACAACAGCCTTTGGCTGATAAAACGCACCAATCATATTCTTTCCCAAAGGGTGATTGATCGCTGTCTTACCTCCTACAGATGAATCAACTTGGGACAACAAAGTTGTAGGAACCTGGATAAAATCAACGCCACGCTGGTAGCTTGCGGCAGCGAAACCCGTCATATCGCCAATTACTCCGCCACCAAGCGCAATCAAGGTCGTACTTCTAGAATGTTTTCGCTCAAGCAATGCATCAAAGATTAGATTCAGATTTTCCCAAGTTTTGAATTGTTCGCCATCAGGAAGAATGACACTATCAACGTCAAAAGCGGACAAGGCCTTACGAAGAGAAGCTTCATAGAGGGGCGCGACTGTGGTATTTGAAACAATCATGACTCGCTTGCTTCGAATATGTTTCTCAAAATACTCTGAGCAAGAGACTAAATTGGAGCCAACATAGATCGGATAGCTCCGCTCTCCCAAATCTACATTCAAAATATCAACATTTTGGGACACTTCTTATTTTTCCTCTGCTGAAATACTGTCACTTTGCTCAAGCGCGTTAACAATACTTTTCACTATAAATCGCAATGACTTTTTATTTGTGTCGACAACAAAATCTGCAACCTCTCGATAGATAGGATCACGCACTTTCATAAGCTCCGTAAGCACCGTCATAGGGTCGCTGTCGCCCTGCAGCAACGGGCGATTTTTATCCTTATGCGTGCGAGTAAACTGCTGATCGACAGAGGTATTTAAATAAACAATATAGCCATTTCTCGTAAGATGATCTCGATTCTCCTGACGAATTAGAGCACCGCCTCCCGTTGCTAGAACCACGTCAGACTCTGTCGATAGATCACGAATCACGGCAACCTCTCGGTTTCGAAACCCCTCTTCACCCTCAACATCGAAAATCCACGGAATATCAGCACCAGATCGACGCTCAATCTCCTTGTCCGAGTCAACAAACTCATAAGAGAGCTCCGCTGCCAGCAATTTGCCTATAGTCGTTTTACCCGCCCCCATTGGACCGACCAACACAACCAAAGGCTTCTTCGTCCTATACGCCATTAAATAAGCCACTTAAAAAGTGAGAGTTTAACACCCTTTCAACCAACTGAACGAGCCGAACAGGCAAAAAAAAGCCGAGCTCTTAGGCCCGGCTTTTGACACTACTTTCCCTACTGATCTATCAAGCCATCTTTAATCAGTTTAGGCGTGATGAATATCAACAGCTCAGAACGCTGATCTATATTTTCAGTCTTCTTAAACAGATTACCAATGTATGGAATGTCGCCCAAGAAAGGCGTCTTGGTGACCGTTGTCGCCTGCTCAGACTGGAATATACCGCCAAGAACAATCGTTTCTCCATTACCAACGAGAACCTGCGTAATCACTTCGTTAGTATCAATACTTGGGATACCAGCTGTAACCTCACCACGATCATCCTGATTTACCTTCAGATCCATAATAACGTTATCATCTGGCGTAATTTGCGGCGTTACTTCCAGAGACAGCACAGCCTCTTTGAACGATACCGAAGTCGCACCAGAAGACGAAGCTTCTTGATAAGGGATCTCTTCGCCTGATTTGATAGTCGCTGTCTGACGATCCGCTGTAACGATTTTTGGCTGCGCTACAATCTCACCTTTACCGTCAGCCTCAAAAGCCGAGAGCTCTAAATCAAGTAACATATTATCTGTGGTGAAACCAATACCAAATGACGAAGCATTAGCTCGAGTCACGCCTAAGTCTACTGCCAGTGCACCAGGATATGTGACCGTACCACTATTAAAATACTCTACATTACCCTCGGTCGAGCCACTAAACCCCCAGTTGTGTCCGCCACCATTCGTATCAGTAGCGCCTGAACCACCCCACTGGATACCCATTTCTTCAGTAATGTTAGATCGAGCACGAACAATACGCGCTTCGATCAATACCTGGCGAACCGGAATATCCCAAGTATCAACCAAGGTACGGATCTGCTGCAACTTGTCCGATGTTTCTCGAACGCTAATCGTATTCGTTCTCTCATCTGAAGAGATATACCCGCGCCCAGAAATCAACTCTTGATCCTGCTGCAGCATGGCAACAATATCGGCAGCCTTCGCGTAGTTAACCTGAATGATTTCCAAACGGACTGGCGCCAACTCAGCAACCTGCTTGTTTGTTTCGATCTCAAGTTTTTCTCTCGCAGCAATCTCTTCTGCCGGAGCAACCAACATCACATTGCCTGTTGTGCGCTTATCAAGACCTTTCGTTTTTAGTACCAACTCTAGCGCCTGATCCCAAGGAACATTTTGCAAACGCAGGGTAATGCTGCCGCCTACGGTGTCACTTGCTACCAAATTCAATCCTGTAAAATCTGCGATCAACTGCAATACAGCACGAACCTCAATATTCTGGAAGTTAAGAGACAGCTTTTCGCCCGTGTAAGGAAACTTCTCTTTCAAGCGCTCTTCGGCTTCCTGTTCGGTCACCTTTTCAACACTGACAACAAACTGATTGTCCGCCTGATAGGCTAGGTAGTCATAATTACCTTCCGGCTTAATCACGATTTTTGCTTTGCCGTCTTCAACATACGACTCAATGCGGTGAACAGGTGTCGCAAAATCAACAACATCTAAACGTTGGCGCAAAGCCTCTGGAAGCTCTGCCCCCGAAATAACAAGCTGAATATTTCCACCAACCTCAGACATATCAATGTCTACAGAAGGATTGTTCAAACCAATAATGACTTGCCCATCACCCTTTTCTCCACGGCGAAAATCAATACTGGTAATATCGCTTGCAGCGGAAGAAGCGGTCACTTGCTCTGAAGATTCTTGGGAGGCGGAAGGTGCTGGCGCTGCTGCACCAACTCGCATGATCAGATCGTTGCCAGAAACCTCACTGGTGTATGGCGCCATTGTGGCTAAATCGATGACAAATCGCGTAGCCATCTGACCATCGCTATTCTCAGCCTCGATCACGGTCATTCGCCGGGCATTGCCCAAACCAAGTTCATGATAGCGCTTCCCAATACCATTCGTTGCGCCATCTACGGTCACAGAGATATCTGCTGTTTGACCGATACTAAACACTTTGGGTTTGGCAGGCGGCGAGTCAAAACTCAACACAATCTCTACTGTATCCCCAGGCATTGAGGCAAACTTCACGCCCTGTAATACCGCCGCATTGGCCACGGACATAAACATTGCCATGAACATCGATAAAGCTAATTTCGGCTGACCCAACATTTTTATTGCCCCAAAAACTCTAAGTAACTTAATTTCTGAATTCATTTTTTTCACTAGTCGCACGCTCCTCATCACTAAATTTCCTCTAGCGTCACAGAGCGTGGTCGCTCAATCCAACCACCAACACCGTTTGGTACAATTTCAATCAGACTTATGCTGCCTGTTTGAATTCCAACCACTCGGCCGTGATTCTTGCCCATAAACTGGCCTTCTTTCACACGATGCACACCGCCCTCGTTATCAGAGATTAGCGCCCATAGAGTGTCAGAGTCTTGCTTTTGCAAAGTTCCGACCATTCGAAGCTGCGTTAGCTGAAAGTACTCAAGCACTTCTTTCGGCCTATCTAGGTCTGGCTTGATGTTACTTTGATCTTCAGCAATCTGAATATTCGTATCCACTTTCTCAACTGGTGGGGTGAACGGAGATCGACTTCCTGCTTCTGAATACTCAAACGACTCGTACACAACCATCTCTGGCAGAGGCTCTATTCGCCCACCAGGCTTACTGTCTGCTTTCTTCATAAAGGCGTCGAGATCAGCATAACCCCCACTGCCTCCGCACGCCGTCAGCAATGCTGTACTCGCGATTAAGATAGAAGAAACTAAAACTCTACTCATTTTTTCTTCCTCTTATTTTTCTTCGCCCCGCCTTGCTCAGGATTATAGCGATACGTTTTCGCAGAGATCGTCATGACCAAATCACCAGCACTTTTGCCTGCGGGGTTTATATCGAAGTCGTGCAACGTAACGATTCGCGGCAAAGCGGCCACTCCACTAACGAATGCTGCCATATCGTGGTATGTACCTTGTACGGAAATATCAATTGGCAACTCAACGTAGAACTCACGAGAAACTTCCGGCTTCAAACCGATACTGTTGATAGCAAGCCCCGTCCCGAGTCCCGTATTCGTAATATCCTCAAGCAAACCCGGCACTTCAGTATCCGCTGGCAGCTGCTTGAGCAACTCACCAAAAGACTCTTCCATTTCGGCCATTTGTTGACGATAAGCTTCCAAATTTGCAACTTTAAAAGCCTTCGCTTCGTATTGCTGCTTTAAAGTTGCCTCTTCTTTTTCAATTCTATCTAGGGATGCATATTGATCCTTGATCATGAACCAATAACCACCACCAAGAATCAGTGCAAAAACCAACAACAACACGATGCCTTTGATCGGCGCAGGCCATGAGCCTGCATTATTAAAGTCAAGATCATTAACATCGAAGTTTTTTAAACTTTCCATTTGCTCTGCAAAACTCACAACTATTCTCCTTCTACTTCATCGGAGGCCGGCGTGACTTGCATAACAGCCATATCAAATGCACTCTTATCACCGCCTTTAGCTGCTTTCACATCTTTTAGATTTGGACTTGCAAACCAATCTGAGCCCTCAAGATTTCTCATCAAGCCTGAAATCCGATTATTTGAATCAGCTATTCCTTGAATAGAAACATTGTTTACCTTGCGAACGAGGCTTGTGTAGTAAAGATCTTCTGGCAAAGTCTTCACAAGCTCGTCAAAGACTCGAACGATCACTGGACGCGTACCCTGAAGATCCTGAATAACCTTCATTCGAGCCAGCAACTGCTCACGTCTTTCTTTAAGCTCCGCTATTTCCTTGGTCTTTTTATCAAGAACCGCCATTGAGGTTTTGATGTAAGCATTACGTGCTTTTTGCTCGGTAATCATTGCATCGACTTGGGTATTCCATAAAAAGAACAACCCTCCTGCAGCAATCGCTACAGCGACGAGCATCCCAATAAACTCTTTTTGACGCTTAGCGCGTTCTTCCTCGCGCCAAGGCCTTAGGTTAATACTTGGCATTAAACAAAACTCCTCATGGCTAAACCGCATGCAATCATCAGAGATGGTGCATCATTGCTCAGCGCGGATGCATTCACTCGAGAGTTAAGAGTCATGTCGGAGAAAGGGTTCGCAACGATCGTTTTGATGCCAACCTTCTCTTGGACCATATCAGACAACTCAGGAACTGATGCCACACCACCAGCAAGTACAACGTAGTCAACCTCGTTGTACTGACTAGAACCAAAGAAAAATTGTAGGGAACGAGCAACTTGCTGCACGACCGCCTCTTTAAACGGATCGAGCACTTCTCTCTCGTAATCGTCCGGAAGCCCGCCCTGTTTTTTAGCAAGACCTGCCTCCTCGAAGGAAAGACCATAACGACGCTGAATTTCTTCAGTGAGCTGTCGCCCGCCAAACAACTGTTCACGCGTGTAGACGGTGGTGTTATCCGCTAACACACTCAGCGTTGTCATTGTTGAACCAATGTCAACAATAGCGACAGTGCGCTCTTCGGCCGACTCATCCATTTGGCGAGCAATCAAATCAAAAGCGCGCTCTACAGCATGCGCCTCGATATCTACAATTTTGCTCGTAAGCCCGCCTATCTCCAGAGCATCTTCACGAAGTTCAACATTCTCTTTCCGGCACGCGGCTAACAGAACATCAACCTGATCAGCACTATCCTCAGATGGCCCGAGCACCTCAAAGTCGATTGCAACCTCATCCAGCGGATAAGGCACATACTGATCAGCCTCAACAGAGATTTGATCTTCGAGCTCCTGATCATTCAACCCGGCATTCATTTGAATGGTCTTGGTGATTACCGCCGAACCTGCAACAGCGACCGCTCCAAGGCGAACACTGCTACGCGATTTTGCGAGTACTTTTTTGACTGTTTCACCCACTGCTTCCACGTCGTTGATTGATTTCTCAACCACCGAGTTTGCAGGCAGAGGTTCAACCGCATAACTCTCCACACGAAGCTTGTCGCCATTCTTTGATAGCTCAAGCAACTTCACTGAGGAAGAGCTGATGTCGACACCGAGAACAGTGTCGTTCTTTTTTCCGAATAATCCAAACACAGAGAACCAACCTTCTAAATCGACTTGAGTTTCTCAAACCCGCGAATAAGCAACTAAGTTAGAGAACACACAGTACAATTCTTTACTAAAAGCACTCAAAATAGACGTATAATATTTACCGTCCGAATTTAAAGCTATTTCTAAGATAATAGACCTATATTCATAAACTGCTAGGAAAAACATGGCTCGTTTTGTGAGACTCTCCACCTTTTTTGTGTGGCTTGGCGCTGCAGCTGTTTGCGGCGCTGGCATATTGTTAAGCGCATTCTATTTATACCTTGCACCGCAACTCCCTGATGCGGCGCAATTGAGAACAACGCAATTACAGACCCCTATGCGTATATTCTCAAGTGACAACAAAAAACTCGCGGAGTTTGGTGAGAAGCGAAGAAGCCCTGTGGGAATCGAAGAAATACCCACCACTTTAACCTCCGCTTTTATCGCCGCAGAAGACAATCGCTTTTACGAGCAC